>NZ_DEVJ01000068.1:0-41753 GCF_002362875.1 Empedobacter sp. UBA3239
AAATTCAGGGGGATATCCAGTTCAACGAAATAGAAAGACAAAATAATCAAAAGTGGTATTGTAATAGTATAAACGTAAAACATATTGGATATATATCTTTTAATAAAATTACATTTCATATAATAACTTTCTTAACTTATCTTAAGAAAATCTTCTCCTAAGATTTCGTAAATTTACAGATTCAAACGAAAACTCAATGTACTTAATATACGATACAGAGACAACTGGTCTTCCGAAAGATTGGAATGCGCCGATTTCTGACTCCGACAACTGGCCGCGTTGTATACAAATAGCATGGCAATTGCACGATGAAATGGGACAAATTATTGAACATCAAGATTATTTGGTTCGACCAGATGGTTTTGATATTCCGTATGATTCTGAGCGTATTCACGGAATTTCGACTGATTTGGCTACCGAAAAAGGTGTTCCATTAAAAGAAGTTTTAGATAAATTCAACGAAGTTTTAGGTAAAGCTAAATTCATTGTTGGACAAAATTTAGGGTTCGATATTAACATTATGGGAGCCGAATTTTATCGTCTGAATTATGAAAATAATTTAGCCGAAAAACCTGTTTTGGATACCTGTACCGAGGTGACTGCCGAGTTATTGAAACTTCCTGGAGGTCGTGGAGGTCGTTACAAATTACCAACGTTAACAGAATTACATCAATATCTTTTTGGTGTTCCATTTGGCGAAGCGCATAATGCAACTGCTGATGTGGAGGCAACTACGCGTTGTTTTTTCGAGTTGATTCGTAAAGGTATTTTTACTAAAAACGAGTTAGAAGTTGAAGACGAATATTTTGTTCGATTTAATGCAATTAATGAAACTAATATTCAACCAGTTGGACTGAATCACGTTAATCTTAAAAAAGCTTCGCAAGAAATTGCGAAAGCAAAATTCAAAGAAGAAGGAGGTGATGAGGTTATTGATATTTCGGAAGAAGTTTTAGCACAATTCGAGAAAGCAAAATTTGCACATTTACATAATCACACACAATTTTCAATTCTTCAATCGACTATTTCTGTAAACGATTTGGTGAGTGCTGCGGCAAAAAATAAAATGACTGCAGTTGCAATTACCGATCATGGAAATATGATGGGAGCTTTTCATTTTAATGCAGAAGTACAAAATCATAATAAAGCTGCAAAAGTAAAGAATGAAGAGTTAATTGCTGACGGAGCAGAACCAACAGAAGTTATCATAAAACCTATTATTGGTTCCGAATTCTTTGTTTGTGAAAATCATTTAGACAAAACAAAAAAGGATAATGGCTATCAAATTGTAATTTTTGCAAAGAACAAAAATGGTTATCATCATTTAGCAAAAATGGCATCGAAGGCTTATACTGATGGGTTTTACTACGTGCCTCGAATTGATAAAGCGATTATTGAAGAATATAAAGAAGATTTAATTGTTTTGTCTGGAAACTTACAAGGTGAAGTTCCAAACAAAATTTTGAATCTTGGTGAAAAGCAAGCCGAAGAAGCTTTACTTTGGTGGAAAGAGCAGTTTGGTGATGATTTTTACATCGAATTGATGCGCCACGGACAAGAAGATGAAGATCGTGTTAATCAGACTTTGATTGCATTTGCGCGTAAACACAATGTAAAAGTTGTTGCGACAAATAATACGTATTATATCAATCAAGACGATTCGAATGCACACGATATTTTGTTGTGTGTGCGCGATGCAGAAAAACAATCAACGCCAATTGGTCGTGGTCGTGGATTCCGTTTTGGTTTGCCAAATCAAGAATATTATTTTAAGTCGGAAGCAGAAATGAAACAATTGTTTCAAGACATTCCCGAAGCAATTATTAATATTCAAGAAATTGTTGATAAAATAGAAGAATACACGCTTTATCGAGATGTATTACTTCCAAAATTTGATATTCCCGAAGAATTTCATCACGCAGAAGATGATGAAGATGGAGGGAAAAGAGGTGAGAATGCTTATTTAAAACATTTAACCTACGAAGGTGCAAAAATTCGTTATCCAGAATTGACAGACGAAATTAAAGAACGTTTGGATTTCGAATTAGCCACAATTGAAAAAACAGGTTATCCTGGTTATTTCTTGATTGTACAAGATTTCATCGCAGCAGCGCGTAAAATGGGCGTATCGGTTGGACCAGGTCGTGGTTCGGCGGCAGGATCAGCAGTTGCTTATTGTTTATGGATTACCAATTTAGATCCGATAAAATACGATTTACTTTTTGAGCGATTCCTAAATCCTGATCGTGTATCTATGCCCGATATCGATATCGACTTTGATGACGAAGGTCGATCGTTGGTAATGGATTATGTGATTGATAAATATGGAGCAAATCAAGTAGCGCAAATCATCACTTATGGTACAATGGCGGCGAAATCTTCGATTAAAGATACGGCGCGTGTATTGGATTTACCATTGTTTGATGCGAACCGTGTTGCAGGTTTGATTCCGAATATGAAGTTATCTAAAATCTTCAATTTAGATGAAGCTGCATTAAAAGGAGCCTTAAAACCAGAAGAGTTTGATGCTGTAAGCGAATTAAAACGTTTATCGAATGGAGACGATTTAGCTGCGGAAACTATTCAGCAAGCAAAAATCTTAGAAGGTTCTGTTCGTAACACGGGAATTCACGCGTGTGGGGTAATTATTACGCCAGATGATATTACGAATTTCGTACCTGTAACAACAGCTAAAGATTCAGATTTATATGTAACGCAGTTTGATAACTCGGTTGCAGAAAGTGCCGGATTATTGAAGATGGACTTTTTGGGGTTGAAAACCTTAACCTTGATTAAAGATACCATCAAATTAGTAAAAGCGAGAACAGGAATCGAAATCAATCCGGATGAAATTCCGATTGACGACGAAAAAACATACGAGCTTTTCCAGCGTGGCGAAACGGTTGGGGTTTTCCAATACGAGTCACCCGGAATGCAAAAATACATGAAGGATTTACGTCCGACAGTTTTCGCGGATTTAATTGCCATGAATGCCCTTTATCGTCCTGGTCCTATCGAATATATTCCGTCGTTCGTTCGCCGTAAAAATGGTGAAGAACCAATTCAGTACGATTTGGATGCGATGGAAGAATATTTATCAGAAACCTACGGAATTACGGTTTATCAGGAGCAAGTAATGTTGCTTTCGCAAAAATTAGCAGGTTTCTCGAAAGGTGATGCCGACGTTTTGCGTAAAGCAATGGGGAAAAAGCAAAAAGCTGTCTTGGATAAAATGAAACCAAAATTTGTTGCGCAAGCTTCAGAAAAAGGGCATGATCCTAAGATTTTAGAAAAAGTTTGGACAGACTGGGAAGCCTTTGCATCCTATGCCTTCAATAAATCGCACTCGACGTGTTATGCATGGGTAGCGTATCAAACAGCTTATCTGAAAGCACATTATCCAGCAGAATATATGGCGGCTGTTCTTTCAAATAATATGAATGATATCAAGCAAGTGACCTTCTTTATGGAAGAGTGTAAGCGAATGGGATTAGCTGTACTTGGACCAGATATCAACGAATCCATTACAAAATTTAATGTAAACGAAAATTACGAGATTCGTTTTGGAATGGGAGCTGTAAAAGGTGTTGGGCAAGCCGCAGTAAACTCGATAATTTCTGAACGTGAAGCAAATGGTCCGTTCAAAGATATTTACGATTTTGTAAAACGTGTCGAATTGAGAACGGTGAACAAAAAAACAATCGAAAATTTAGTTTTGGCTGGAGGTTTTGATTCGTTCGAATTTCATCGTGGACGTTATTTTTTTATCGATAATACAACGACGAATCTGGAAAAATTAATCAAATATGGAGGAAATTATCAGGAGCAAAAAAACTCTTCTCAAACTTCTTTATTTGGTGATTTTGGAGGAGATTCTGTTGTAGAAGATGTGGTTCCGATGTTGCCAGATTGTGAGAAATGGAATATGTTACAACGTTTGTCGAAAGAGAAAGAAGTTGTTGGAATTTATATTTCTTCGCATCCTTTGGATGATTTCAAACATGAGTTGAAAATGGCTTCAAATTGTAGTATTTCTGATATCAATGCGAATGAAGATAATTTTGTCAACAAAGAAGTTTCAATTTGTGGAATGATGTCAAATATCCAACATAGAATTGCCAAAAATGGAAACGAATTTGGTATTTTTACGTTTAGTGATTACACCGATTCGATGGATATCATGGTTTTTGGGAGTGATTATATGAAATATAGACACTTTATGCAGGAAAATATGTTCTTGAATTTGAAATTGAATATCTCGAAAAAAGAATTCAAAGACAAAGAAGGAAATGTAACGCAAGGACGTGTGTATAAAAACATCACAAATATTTTGTTGTTGAATGAAATTGTGGAGAAACAAGCCGAAAAAATGACGGTTAAAATTGAAGTTCCAGAATTTTCGCAAGAAACATTTAGCAAATTATCAGATATTATGTTCAAATATCAAGGAGATAAATTATTAAAAATTCAATTAATTGATCCAAAAGATAATTTGAATAACTTAGATTTACCAGCAAGTAAAATCAAAATTAATATTTGCCGAGATTTGTTGAAAGAATTAGATGAATTGCAGGAAATTACATTCAAACTGAATTAATTATTCGTTTCATCTATCCAATAATTGATAGATAATATGAACGAAATTTTTCAACAATAAAATTTTATGTAGATTTGTAAACTTAAGATTAGATAAAAAATATAAGATTATGGCATTAGAAGTAACAGACGCATCATTTGCATCAGATATTATAGAGTCAGGAAAACCAGCAATGGTTGATTTTTGGGCTGTTTGGTGTGGTCCTTGTAGAATGGTTGGTCCAGTTGTGGAAGAGCTTGCTACAGAATATCAAGGAAAAGCAGTTATTGGTAAAGTTGATGTAGACACAAACCAAGAAGTTGCTGCGAAATATGGAATCCGCAACATTCCTACAATTTTATTCTTCAAAGACGGAGAAGTAGTAGACAAAGTTGTTGGAGTTGTTCCAAAAGAGCAATTAGTAGAAAAATTAAACGCGATTTTATAATAAATTAAATCGCTGATTTTGAAATAAAAGAATCTCGGATGCAAAATTTCCGAGATTTTTTTTGAAAAAAGTTTAGGTTTTATCAGAAAACCGCCTATATTTGCAATCCGAAATCGATACAGATTTTGATCCGGTAGTTCAGTTGGTTAGAATACTTGCCTGTCACGCAAGTGGTCGCGGGTTCGAGTCCCGTCCGGATCGCAAAAAGTTCGTTCTTTTACACAATATATTTTTTATAATTTCTGATCCGGTAGTTCAGTTGGTTAGAATACTTGCCTGTCACGCAAGTGGTCGCGGGTTCGAGTCCCGTCCGGATCGCAATTTTTTATAAAAATTCATAAAAAATATATCAATTTATAATTTTCTGATCCGGTAGTTCAGTTGGTTAGAATACTTGCCTGTCACGCAAGTGGTCGCGGGTTCGAGTCCCGTCCGGATCGCATCTATTTCTTTTTCTATTTTAGTGCGATCGAAAATTATAAATAAAAAAACAGACTGATCCGGTAGTTCAGTTGGTTAGAATACTTGCCTGTCACGCAAGTGGTCGCGGGTTCGAGTCCCGTCCGGATCGCCAACTTTTATAAGCTTCACTTATTGTGAGGCTTTTTTTTGCTCCAAACTTTTTATTTTTGCATAACGCATAACGCATAACGCATAACGCATAACAATGAATCATATTTATTTGGTGAATGCCTTGGTTACAGATGAAACGGGTAGAATGTTAGCTGTACGAAAAAAGAAATCGAAATTTTTTCAGATGGTTGGAGGAAAACGAGAACAAGATGAAGAATTATTAACCACACTTCGACGCGAATTTTTAGAAGAGATTAATGTTGATATTCTACAGCACGATGTTTCATTTTTAGGACAACATACTTCTATTGCCGTTAATGAAGTTAATACCGAAGTTTATGCAAATGTATTTCATGTTAAATTAAAATCATTAGAAACGCTTAAAATCGCTTCTGAGATAGAAGAAATGGCGTGGATAACGAAAGAAAACTACAAAGAATTTCAATTGGCTCATTTATTAGAAGAATTCAGTTTACCGATTTGGTTAGAAATGGAGTTTTAATTTTTTTTTTCAAAATTTTTGTAACGTTTTTACTTTATGTTTACTTACTAATAAACACTAAATAATTAAGCGATGAAATCTATTTTGGAAATAACAGTTGAAAATAATGTTATCATAATAGACGATGAACAAGTTGCGTTGAAAAAAATAAAGTAACGATTTTGGAAGCTAAACAAACCTTTTTTTTAGAATTAATCGATCAACACAAAGAGATTTTACACAAAATCGCTAAGATGTATATGGATAATTCTGAAGATCAAAATGATTTGATACAAGAGATTGTTTTGCAACTATGGAAATCTTTTGATCGTTTCGAAGGTAAATCTCAATTTTCAACTTGGATGTATCGCGTTTCGTTGAACACGGCGTTAACTTATTTTAGAAAAGAAAAAAGCAGATCGTCATACTTTTTTAGAAAATATTGATCAAGTAGATGAGATGGATTTTGGTGAAAAAGAAACACAACTCGAATTGTTTTATAAAGCAGTTCATGAATTGAATAAAGTAGAAAAAGCGTTGATTTTTCTGTTTTTGGAAGGACAAAATCACAAAGAAATTGGCTCTAATCTTGGAATTACAGAAGGAAATGCACGTGTGAAATTGAACAGAACGAAAGAAAAAATACAAATCATCATAAAAAAATACGGTTATGAATTTTGATGAATTACAAAAACAATGGGACAATCAATCTTCAGATGAAGTTAAAATTGATCCAAATCTTGAGTTTAATCAAGAAGCAAATACCATTATTGATAAAGTACGAAAAACCTTGAAGAAAGAGTTTTATTATCAATTATCAGGATTAATATTCTTGTTTTTCATGCCTTTTTTATTTGATGCGAATAGTCAATTAGTTTGGTGGGTTTTATTATGTGTGTCAGCAACATTTTTAGTTCCTTTTTATTATATTTTCAATTTTTATAAACGTTCTTATCATTTGGAATATAATTCGTTAAAAAATATAAATTGGTTTTATTATAATTACAAATCATCGATAGATATTTACAGTATTTATTCGTACATCATCTATATTTTAGTATTGATGTTGATAGGAATTTCTTATATGCAAAATGATAAATTTCTAAAATTTGAAAATGAATTTTATTTCTTTCTATACGTTTTTTTGACATTATTAGCGTATTCAGTAGTCTGTGTTTGGATGTTGAAATGGTGGATAAAAAAGTTTTACAAGAAAAATTTAGAAGAATTAGAAAATATACTAAATCAATTAGAAAAGTAACCAAAAGTTACTCTTCTTTTGTTAATGTAATGCGTTAAACTTTAACATGTCATTGTGTAACCTTTGTGAATTTTGAACATCTATATTTTATAAAATTGATAAATGATTTAAAAACCAAATAGATGACAAAAATTTACTTTCTTTTTTTATGTTTTATAACGTTTGCAAATGCACAAGATTATAAAAAAGATACGATAGAATTACATGAAACGATTTTGTATGATAAAAGCAAATTTCGATTAAAACGTGTTGGTTCGGATACCAAGACGAAATCAATTTTAATCGGATTAACGGCAGATATTAATTTTAGTAAAGATTCACTCCCTAAGTTTACCAAAGAATTTGCAATTCCAATAAATGCGCCTAAAAAAGAATTCACTTTTCAACGTATTAATTTCAATTTTAGCAATAGTTTGAAATTAGATTCTATTCTTTTGAAAGTTGATTTAACGGCAATGAATAATGGGAAACCAGCTCAATCAATTTTAGAAAAACCTTTTGAAGTTGTTGTAAAAAAAGAATATCAACAGAATGATGTCTTTTCGATGGATTTACGTGATTTGAATATTAAATATCAAGATGATTTTTTCATCAAAGTAGAATTATTAACAGAAGTTGAAAAGCCAATTTATTTTAGTGGAGCTTTGCTGGCTAAATGTTTATATAAAACGACTGATTCTGATGTGTGGATGAAAACACCATTAGGAATTACGCCTGCAATCAATGCTGATATTTTGATAAAAAGATAAAAGAGCTTTTCAGCTCTTTTATTATCGTGGTGTTCCCCAACCCCAAGGTGCTGGCGGAGTTTCAATTTCTTTTGTCAAGTCAAAATAGACATGGAATGGTGTTTTAGAGCCAGCTTTTTGCAAATTGTAACTAAACGTTTTATCATCTAAGGTAATCCACCAAATATTTGTCGAAGCATAATCTATTAACGTTGCAGTTTCTTGATCGGCAGGAAACATCTGAAAATCTTTGAAACCATAATTTGTATTTGTTCCTCCATAAAATGTAATCGTTTCTGAAGTTCCATTTTCGTGACGATGATCGTGTTTTAGCGTGATGACTCCATCTTTTTTAGTCAAAATCCACGTTCTCGAATAATTATCACCAACATTGAACGGAATTTTAATTTCGTTTGTAGAACAACTTTTTACATGCATTGTTAATTTTTTACCAGCAAAATCATCGCGCGTGATATGTTCGGGTAATTTGCCTTCGTAAGCTTTACCGCAATGTTTTTCGAGATTTTTCCAGAATATTTCTGAAGGTTTTTCGGTTTGTGCAAAAAGAGAAGAACAACCAATTAAAACGAATCCAAGTTGTAAACATTTTTTAATCATAATCAGTAATAAAATTATTCAATAATCTTTTAAAGATAATCTATTTAAAATAGAATATTTTTTTCTTTGATTAGATTATTAATGATTAACCATTTTTAAATGAAATAAATACTTATTTTAGAGTATAAATCCAAGTTCTAAAAAATGAAGAATATATTTTTGACAGTTTTTATCTTTTTGAGTAGTTTTTCTTTTGCGCAAGAGAAAACCTATCGATTTTTGTACGATTTTCATCAAGTTTATGAAACCAAGAATAAACAAACAGACATTTCTGCTGCTGTAAAAGAAGAATTGAATAAATCTTTTGAGTTAGAAGTTTTTGCGAATAAAAATCAATCTTTTATTAAGTTGATAGATGTTGTTAGAAATTCACAAGCAAATTTCTTTTTAGATATTAAACCAGAACCAAATTGGTTGTTAATTGACGAAGCGTCAAATTTGACTTATGAAAAAGCGACTAATCCAAACCAAAATTTTAAGTTTTTACAAGATTCAATTCAACGAATTCAAGTTCTACCTACAGGGCAAGAAAAAACTATTTTGGGAATTCGTGCGAAAGAATATAAAACTGAAACTGAGAAGTATGATTATACATTTTGGTTGGGTGATTTTGATGGAATTTCGGCAAGTCCAATTTATTTTCAGTTCAAAGATTTGGTTGTAGTAGAGTTAAAAATAATTTTCAAAGATGTTTTAGAAAACGGAAATAGAAGAGAAATAACGTATCAATTAAAAGATAAAAAAGAAGCGATATTTAATTTTAAAAAAAATATTCCTAAAAAATATACAACTAAAAAAGAGCTTGATAAATTGAATAGTGAAAATCAAGCCAATTCTGGTGTGGAAAAAGATTAACAAAAAAGCCCTCGCTTGTTCAGGGCGAGGGCATATAGTTAAGTGCTTTTTTCTTTTTTCAAATAAAAATTTCGAATTAAAATTAATTAATATCTATAATATTCTGGTTTAAATGGTCCTTCAACCGTTACACCAATGTATTCTGCTTGTTCTTGAGATAAAACTTCTAATTCTACTCCTAATTTAGCTAAATGCAATTCTGCAACTTTTTCATCTAAATGCTTAGGTAAAGTATATACTTCATTTTTGTAAGCTGATGAATTTGTCCACAATTCGATTTGAGCTAAAGTTTGGTTAGAGAAAGAGTTTGACATCACAAAAGAAGGGTGTCCTGTTGCACAACCTAAGTTAACTAAACGTCCTTCAGCCAAAATGATGATGTCATTTCCGTTGATGTTGTATTTGTCAACTTGTGGTTTAATTTCTTCTTTCGTGTTTCCGTAGTTTCCGTTTAACCAAGCCATATCGATTTCGTTATCGAAGTGACCAATGTTACACACAACTACTTTGTCTTTCATTTTCTCGAAATGCTCAGCACGTACAATTCCAAAGTTACCAGTAGTCGTAATTACGATATCAGCGTTTGCAACCACTGTATCTAATTTTTTTACTTCGTAACCTTCCATAGATGCTTGTAAAGCACAAATAGGGTCGATTTCAGTTACTGTAACAATTGCTCCAGCACCGCGGAAAGAAGCCGCTGTACCTTTACCAACATCACCATATCCACAAACTACAACACGTTTACCAGCGATCATCAAGTCAGTAGCACGTTTGATAGCATCTACTGCAGATTCGCGACATCCATATTTGTTGTCGAATTTAGATTTTGTTACAGAATCATTTACGTTAATTGCAGGCATAGGCAATGTACCTTTCTCCATTCTTTCATAAAGACGGTGTACACCCGTAGTTGTTTCTTCTGATAATCCTTTAATTTCAGCAACCAATTCTGGGTAACGATCAATCACCATATTCGTTAAGTCTCCACCATCATCCAGAATCATGTTTAATGGTTTGCGATCTTCTCCGAAGAATAATGTTTGCTCGATACACCAATCGAATTCCTCTTCGTTCATCCCTTTCCAAGCATACACAGGAATCCCAGCAGCAGCAATTGCAGCAGCAGCGTGATCTTGTGTAGAGAAAATATTACATGACGACCATGTAACATCAGCTCCTAAAGCAACTAACGTTTCGATTAATACTGCAGTTTGGATTGTCATGTGTAGACAACCTGCAATGCGAGCACCTTTCAAAGGTTGAGCAGCTTTATACTCTTCACGGATAGCCATTAACCCAGGCATTTCTGCCTCAGCCAACGTAATTTCCTTTCTTCCCCACTCAGCTAAAGAAATATCTTTAACTTTGTATGGAATGTATTGCGTTTTTGTATCCATCAATTGATATATTTAACTAACTTTTTTTTAAAGTTTATAAGGAACAAATTTACAAACAAATTTCGATTAATAAAATGCCCGTTATCGATTATATTAACGATTTTAAACATACCCGCATTATTACGTGGAATGTAACAGAATCGAATGAAGAATTGTTAGAATATCTTCATTTAGAGGATTATAGGATGGAAAAATATAATAATCTTCGACCTAAACAGGCCAGAGAATATCTTGGTTTGCGCGCTTGTCTAAAGAAATTGGACTTGGATTATGATGTAAATTATGACGAAAGAGGAAAACCTTTTTTACCTACAAATAAAGAAATTTCCATCACACATTCCTATGGATTGGTTTCTGTTGGCGTGAGCGAATATAATATTGGGATAGATATTGAATTGTCTCGACCAAGAAAAATTTTGAACATCAAACATAAATTTGCCCGTCCAGATGAAATAGCTTGGATACCTCAAGAACATGAAACTGAATATTTGCATGTAATTTGGGGAATGAAAGAAGGTTTGTACAAATTGAATGGTGGAAATCTTTGGAATTTTCTGAATCATTATCGTGCAGAAGAATTTGAATTGATAGAGAATAAACAATTTATTTGTTGGATTTCGGATGATGTGAAATCTCGTAAATATCATGCATTCTATAAAATGATTGGTGAATATTATTTGGTTTGGGTGTTGGATTATGAATAGATTGAAGTTAGAAATTATAATTACGAATTTAGATTTACGATTTAGAATGAATTATTTTAACTCACAACTTAAGAATGAACGATTTTATTGATTATATCCTTGCGCCTTACAAAACCTATTCTAAGTTGAATATCTTGCTCGAAACGATAGCAACTTTTTTCGGAATTATTTCAGTTTATTATACCTACAAACGCAATATTTGGGTTTATCCAACTACAATTATTTCAACATTTATTTTCATTTATTTATTTTTTAATTGGGGATTATATGGTGAAACAATTATTAATGTTTACTATACTTCAATGGCGATTTATGGTTGGATTTTGTGGCAAAAAAATCTCGAAGCAGATCATAAACATGTCGATGTTTCGTGGGCAACGAAGAAAGAATATCTGTACGCAACTTTACTTTTCGCGTTGAGTTTTATCTTTATTTTGACGATTTATTATTTTCGTCCAGTTATTCAAAATGGTTTTGATTTCAGTTTTATCAACCAATGTAAATTACATTATTCTAAAATTGATTTTGTAGACGCCTCGACAACCGCTATTTTTTTGATTGGAATGTGGATGATGGCGCGACGAAAAATTGATAACTGGTATTTCTGGATTATCGGTGATTTAATCATGATTCCATTAATGATTTACAAAGGAGCAGTTATCACTTCTGTGCAATATATTGTCTTATTGATTTTATCATTTATCGGATTAATCGATTGGATAAAATCAGTAAAAAACTCCCAAAAAATAGTGAGCTAAGAAATAATTTAAAATTAGTATTTTAGCCTTATAAATTGAATTTGAAAAACCTATAAAAATTACGAATATGGAAAATCAACACGTATATCAACAAAACCAATTGGTTGCAGAGGCAACGAGTGTAGAAAGGGCAAATTTCTATAAACATACTTACGGACACGTTGCTGGAGGAGTTTTGGTATTTGTTTTAATCGAATCTTTGATGTTAAAATCAGAAGCATTAGTAAGCTTTATGTTAAGTTTAACTTCTGGATATCTTTGGCTTATTTTATTAGCAGGTTTCATGGGAATTACATGGGTTGCACAAAAAATGGCGTACGGATCGATTTCAAAATCTAAACAATATTTAGGCTACTTTTTATATATAGTTGCTGAAGCTTTAATTTTTGTACCAATGCTTTACATCGCATTGTATTATGGCGGAACTTATGTGATAAAACAAGCAGCTGTAGTAACAGGTGGATTATTTGTAGGATTATCAGCTATTGTATTTTTAACAAAAGCAGATTTCTCTATTTTACGAGGAGCATTAACTATAGGATTTTTCTTAGCAATTGGATTGATTATTGCAGGAATGTTATTCGGGTTCGATCTAGGATTATGGTTCTCAGTTGGAATGTGCGCCTTAGCTGGTGGAGCAATTTTGTACAACACTCACCAATTAAAATATGAGTTCGGAACACAACAATATGTTGCAGCTGCATTGTCGTTATTTGCTTCATTAATGTTATTGTTTTGGTATATTTTGAGAATTTTTATGAGTAGAGATTAATCATTAAGAAACAATAAATTTGTATATTGAACCGTAGCATTTTTGTTGCGGTTTTTTTATTTAAAATACTATGACAGATAAAGAAAAAGAAGACGATAGAATACAATCTCCGTTTCGACCAAAAGATTGGAACGAGATTAGAATAAATGATTCTTGGGCGTTGTTCAAGATTATGGCAGAGTTTGTAAATGGTTACGAAGTAATGTCTAAAATAGGACCTTGCGTGTCTATTTTTGGTTCGGCACGTACTTCTCCAGATCATCCATATTATGCATTAGCAGAGGACATTGCGTATCGATTAACGCAAATAGGTTTTGGTGTAATTACTGGTGGAGGTCCGGCAATTATGGAAGCTGCAAACAAAGGAGCGCAAAAGGGTGGAGGAACTTCTGTTGGATTGGGAATTACATTGCCTTTCGAAACAGACTTGAACAAATATATCGACCGTGAATATGAAATTAATTTCGATTATTTCTTTGCACGAAAAGTAATGTTTGTGAAATATTCACAAGGATTTATCGGAATGCCAGGAGGTTTTGGGACGTTAGATGAATTGTTTGAGTCGATGACATTGGTACAAACGAAGAAAACAGGACGTTTCCCAATTGTGTTAGTTGGAACTGAATATTGGTCAGGTTTAATTGATTGGATCAAAGAAACAGTTTTGAGAGAAGGTTATATTTCTGAGAAAGATTTGGATCTTTTCCGTTTGGTTGATACAGCAGAAGAAGCAGTTGCTCACATCGAGAATTTCTACGAAAAATATAATATTAAGCTTAATTTTTAAGCAACAAAAAACCTCATCATTTGATGAGGTTTTTTTATATTTTTATGATTGAATTTATTTTAAATCAACTACTTCAAAAAACATATCTTGGTAATCATCAGCTTCATAAAAAATACCAACTTTATTTTTTGATATATTCGTTAAAACGGAATAAGCCGAAGAATTTGGTTCAATAGTTTTGATAAAATTCCATGTTTTCGCTTGATCTTTACTTACTTTCAATCCCAGATTTTGACGATCTTTTGAATCATGCAAATTACTAAACACAATATTTTTTCCTAAAACTAATGTCGATGCATTACAAATTGGATCAATTAATTGTTCTTCCATTTTAGAAACCCACGTTTTTCCTTGATCTTTCGAGATAAATATTTTACGGAAACCAGCATTTTGAACGCGCGCATTTAACATCCAATCTTTGTTCGGAAGTTGTACAATTTTTGTTTCGTCAGCTTTTTCTGCAACACTCGAAATTCGTTCCCACGTTTTTCCATGATCTTTACTTCCGAATACGTAAACACCGTCTTTCAATCGAACCAATGTATTCAAAATCCAACCTTCTTTTGTGTATGCGCCACGACCAGAAGTAATGAATTTAAAATCTTTTTTCCATTCCGTTGGCGTAATTTGGTCCGTAATATCAACAGGTTTTGACCACGTTTCTCCATTGTCAGCACTTTTTACAAAATGTAATCGAAATTCATTTTTCGCAATTTTATGATTCATGTAATTGTAAAAAAGATAAATTTCTTTTGTCTTTTCATCCAAAACCATTGATACATCAGAAGCAGATTCTTGATCTGGAAAATCGATAACTCGCTTGATTGCTGACTATGTTTTTCCCTTGTCATCACTTTTCCTAATCACAATATTGATATTAGGATTGTAAAGTAAATCGCCACAATTTGGAACACGCTCGTCGATTGCCGCAATCAATATTCCTTTTGCTGATGTAATGATACTCTGAATGCGATAACATTTGACATCCGATTGATTTTTGATTGTAAATAAAACTTGTTTGTTGGTTTGGGCAAATCCCAGCGTATAAGCGAAGGAAAAAATGGCAAGTAGAATTTTTCTTTTTTGTCATGGTGTAAATTAACCGACAAGTTATTGATTTTTCAACGATTTGTGAAAATGAAAAGCCATCAAAACGAATTTTAATGGCTTTTTTTAAAATTAATTTTTAATCAGTTTCGCCGACGATTTTCGATTTTTAGCTTCAATGTCAAGAATGTAAATACCTTTTGGTAATTCTTTGATGTTAAATTGATGTATTGCTGAAAATTTTCCTGAAAATTCTTTGACCAACTTTCCTGATAAATCATAAATTTTTACTTTTTCTGAATTAATATTTAATGAAAAAGAGGAAGAAACTGGATTTGGAGTTACAGAGATTTTTTCTGAATTAACCTCAATATTATCTGTTGATAAATTTGCTTTTGCATTCCCGAAAATTCTAAATTCACCTGGATTTAGATTAACTGTAAATGATGAATTTGTATTGGTGACATTCAGCGTTGTTTCGTCCATCAAATTGTACCAATTTCCTGTAAATGGAAAAAGTGGCGCAATTGCTTGAGTGCTTGTTGTGAAGTTTGCAATAACAATTACCTCATATAAATCAGACGACGATAATAAATTATTTGTAATCTGAATACGCGGTTTTAAATCTCCAGATGTAATTGTATAATTATCAGTTTCGAAAACTTTGTTGTTTAATTTAAGACCAATAATTTTTGACCAAACTTCATAAACAGATTTTCTATCGGCATTTGTTAAGTAACCAATTTCGCTTGGAATAGGTTTTGGATTGGTGCGACATCCGTCATTATTTGTTCCATCTTCGCAATGATTGATCGAATAATCATATCCTAATTCTCCAAATTGCCACAACATTTTAGGACCAGGAATCGTAAATAGAACGGCACCTAAAGCTTTTTGTCTTTCTAAAGAAGTTTTTAAATCTTTTACATTATAAGTTCCTGATGATGCACCATATTGTAAATTCTTGTACATCATTCTTTCTTCATCATGACTTTCTGCGTAGGCAACCAAATGTTTTTTCGTAAAACCTTTTACAGTATGCTTCAACCAATCAAAGTTACTATCCGAAGCATATCCCATTGTATTTTGATTAAAATTATTAGTCGCTTTACCCCAAAGCATAATTCCTTTACCTTCGTTAATGCGATAATTCGCCCATTCTGTTTCCTCTTGTGCTGAACCATTATTTCCTAAATGTTCAAAAATGATGTAGGAATTCGGATCAATTGTCCATTGCATATCTGCATATTTTTTTAAAATTGCTACACGATCAGCCTGATATCCGTTTGTACAAGTTTCATCAGAAGGTGTACAATTTTGTGTAAATCCTTTTGTTAAATCCCATCTAAATCCATCAATTTTGAACTCTTCAATCCAATGTTTTAATGTACGTTGTACATAATTTTGAGTTGGTGTTAATTGATGATTTAAATCGTATCCAACATTGTAACTATGTTTTGAGGTTTGATTAACATAAGGATTTGTAGTAGTTGGTTCTCCAAAACCATCATTGTCGGGATCATTCATCCACATTCTAACCAACGGAGATCGACCATAAACATGATTTAAAGCAACATCTAAAATGATTGAAATTCCATTTTGATGACACAAATCGATGAACTCTTTCATTTTATCTGCTGGTCCATAAGCTTTATCCAAAGCAAGATGATAAGCTGTATTATAACCCCAAGAAATATTTCCTTCAAACTCCATTACGGGCATAACTTCGATTGCGTTGATGTTTAATTTTTTGAAATAATCAAAATCATCAATTAAAGATTGCCATGTTTTTGTCGAATTGAAATCACGAATTAATAATTCGTAAATCATCAAATTCTCTTTATTTGGGCGATTGAAATTTGAAACTTTCCAATTGTATTTTGCTTGATTTGTTTGTAAAACCGAAACTTCAAATTGTTGTCCAGTAGGATATACAGGCATATTTGGGTAAGTTGCTGCGGTAATATACGGATCATCATAAGGCGATAAGACTAATGTTGAATAAGGATCTGCAGTTTTGATTCCATCACTTGTACGATATTGAAACGTATAGATTTCACTTGCTTTAAGATTAGATAATTCAATCCAATATAAATCCTTGTTAGTAGTATCTCGATTCATCACATATTGATCAGAAAGTTGCCAATTATTGAAACTTCCGATTACATGAATGAACTCTTTTTGTGGAGCGTATAAAACCAAATATGCTTTTGTAAAATCATTATTCAAATAATTAATTCCTTCATGTAAATTAGATGGAATGGCTACATCTTTAACCGTTGGTTTGATATTAACTGTAAAAGATTTGCTTATTGTTTGACCATTAAAAGTAGCACTCAACGTGTAATTCTGATTTTGTGAAATGGTATAATTTTTATCAAAAGATGTTGAATTATTTAATGCATCAATTTGAGTTCCGTTAGCAGATAATGTCCAATTAGCAGATTTTGTAGCTATCGCTTTGATGTTAAAACTTGATCCTGAAGAAACATTTGTAATTGAATTTTCGAGCGGATTAGTTAAAGTAACTTTGAAAGAACCTACCGAAATAGAAAGATCCGTAGTTTGTTGTTTTCCATCTGCACTTCTAAAAACAACATCTATTGCTGTAATATTTTTAGAAGTATCAACTCCATAGAATTGATAAATAGATGTAGGGATTTCTAATTTGTAGGTTGATCCAGAAACGAAAGTTAATTTGGGTTGAGTGGTATTATTTCCCCAACTTTCAATTATATTTTCCCATTGTTTTCCATCAATAGTTACGCCTGTATGCGCATAAATATCTCCTGAATAATTGGCAAGACCTGTTCCTGTTTTATCGAAGTTTATTACAACTGCTTGGTTTGCTTCGGGTGGTGAAGGAGTTGTTGTAATTTGTGCTTTGGTAAAAGATATTACCATTAAAAGCATTAAAATAGATAGAATGTTTTTCATGTTTTGTGTAGTTTTAGAAAAAAGCCATTAAAAAACGTAATTGAATTTTAATGGCTTTTAAAAAATTATTTGTTGATGAGAAAAAATTTTATTGAGCTTCTACTGTATAAGTTTTCTTGTTGAAATTAGCTGTGATTTTATATTTCCCAGCTTTTATTTTGATGTTAGCACCTCCTTCTTTTAAAGTACCTTCTGTATCAGCACCTCCAAAGTTAACAGCGTAACTAGGATCATTATTTAAACGGAATTTAAATTCTCCATCTTTTAATGTTGTAGTAATAGTCCAAGCATCTAAATTACCATCATAAGAAAGTTTTTCGTCTGGACCATCCCATCCGTTTGCTGTAGCGTCACCTACTAATCCCCAAGAATAGTTATCTAATTTATAAGTTAGATTTGTTAAGTCCATAGTTATTTTGTAAGTACCAGCTTCTACTGCGATGTTTTTACCTCCTTTTTCAAGCTTACCATTAGATCCACCATAATCTAACTCCCATTTGTTGTCTTGACGGAATTTGATTTCACCAGCTTTTAAATCTGTATACGCTACAAATACATTTGTAACATCAGTTTTCCAAAACGGAACGTCCGGTCCGTCCCAACCGTTAGGAGCTGCAGAACCAACAACACCCCAATTTGTAGATAAATCTGTTGGATATGGCGTTATTTTTAATATATTGACATTAGAAATTAACTGTTGAGAACCAGGAGTACCAACTGTAGAAACAATACGATATTCTATTTCTCCTTCTTTAAAAGGTTCTAATCCTAAAGCAATAACGGCTAAATTCAATTCTTTTACTGTAACATCAGCTGTTAATGTTGAAGTTGAAGTAAGAACTTGATGATTTTCAAAATTATCTCCTTTTACATCAATTTGTAATTCATATTTAGGAGGAGTATTTGTTCCATAATTTGCGGCACTCCAATTAAACGTCATTGCTGTATTTGCAGCATTTTCTTCTAATAATTTAATTGTTGATGAAGCAGGTGTTTCTACTTTCGGTGCAACAAAATTTGAGGGATCTAATTTGATGATATCTTCATCATCGTTACATGCGCTTAAGGCAAAAATACTCGCACAAGCTAACGAAATATATTTTATAAAATTTTTCATCTTAGTAACCTGGGTTTTGAGTTAAATTTTTGTTGATTGTAATTACATTAAATGGAATTGGATAAAGGCTTCTTGTTGCATCTACAGAAGTTCCGTTTTGAACGCCCCCTTTCCAAGGCCAATTGTAATTATTTGTAAACTTACTGAAACGAATTAAATCCGTTCTACGTGTTCCTTCCCAATACAATTCTCTTGATCTTTCAGCTAAAATGAAATCTAAGTTTAATTGTCCGTCAGTAATATTACCTGATGTATTTCCGTATGCACGAGTTCTTAATTGATTAACTAAATTCAATGCAGTTGCACGATCACCACCAGTTCCTCCACGTAAAACAGCTTCAGCATAGTTTAAATAGATTTCAGCTAAACGAATTACAGGAACATCAGTATCAGCAAATACAGCAGAAGGATCATTTCCTGCTGTTCCATTTGATTTTATATTAGAGAATTTCTGAACTGCATATCCTTGAGCAAAAGTACTTACACTTTCAATTTCATAACTTTGTCCATCTGTAAAAAACATTGCACGCTTATCTTTCCATGCGATAGGATTCCCTTCGGAATTAGTTTCCGAAATAGAGTTTGAGAACTGGTTAACTAATGCTTTTGTTGAACGAATACCTCCCCAGCCTTCATTAACACCATAATTATCATGTTGCATTTTTCCTCCAATAGCTGCTTTAATCAAAAATGTTGAGCCTCCATATGTTTTAGAATAATTTCCATCAAAATTTAAAACAAAAATAGCCTCTTCTTGTGCACCATTTGTATCATTGTCTCCAAGAAATAATTCATCATATGCAGAGCCATTTTTGTTAACATCATTTGTGTTAATTTTATAACCAGATTGTATTACCTGATTAGAATATGTGATGGCTTCTGTGTATTTTGCTTGACCAATCCAAGTTTCTGCATTTAAATATAAACGAGATAACAAGGCTTGTGCAGCTGTTTTATCTACTCGACTATATTCATTTGAGCGACTATTTGCTAAGTCATTATCAATTGCTTTTAACTCAGACTCGATGAAAGAAAATATTTCTTGACGATTACTCTGTGTTGGTAATTCTGATGTAATTTCTGTTACCAATGGTACGTTTCCATAAAAGTCCATTAAACTATAATAAGCATATGCTCTAATAAAACGTGCTTCAGCAATATATTGCTTAACTTCTTCAGATGTTTGAGCTAACGTTTCAGCATTCTTAATGTAGGAATTTGAGAATGAAACGGTTTGGGCTAATCTGTAATACATAGCCTCAACAAATGGGTTACTTGCACTCCAAGATATTGCATGCATATCTGGAACACCAACATCTCCCCAACCAATAATGGCTTCGTCTGTAGGTAAAACATTTACATTAAATAATAAACGTGTATATTGAGAAGCTCCTTCATCTATCCCTGAAATATCACTATCTCCATCTGGACCTTTTTGACCAGTTAAAGCTAAAGAAGCGTACACTTTTGCTAAACCAGATTTAGCAGTTGCTGGATCCTTAAAAACATCAAACTGTGTAAAAATATCTGGATCATTTGGTTTTAAATCCAAATCATCTTGACACGAAGAAATAGAGAATGCAAAAATTGCAGTTAATAAATATGTTGAAATTTTAAATTTTTTCATTGTTGTTTTCTTAGAAGTTAACATTTAAACCAAAGACAAATGTTCGTGGACGAGGATAAAATCTGTTATCAATTCCTCCAAACATCTCAGGATCTAATCCATTATAATTTGTAAATACAGCAACATTTTGAACAGCTCCGTAAAGACGAACATCCATTCCTTTGATGGCTTGTTTTAAATTATAACCTAATGTAATGTTATCAATTCGGAAGAAAGATGCATCTTGTACGTAATAATCACTCAATAAATTAGTATTTGTAATTGTTGAGAAACCTGCATTATAGTAATCAGTATGTACATTAGATAAATAGTTTTGCCCATTACCTGTAGCTTTCGCACTATATCCCTTTGCAGAAGCAACATTATTATAAGCATAATTCCCTAAACTTGCACGGGCTGTTGCTGATAAGTCCCAATTTTTATATCGGAAATATGTATTGAATCCCATTGTGATATCTGCATATGGACTTTTGTGAATATAACGATCTTTATCATTGATGATTCCATCTTTGTTTAAATCTTCGTAAGCACCTTCGATTGGTTTTCCGTTTACATCGTAAATTTGTTTGTACACATAGAAACTATATGGAGTATAATCTTCTCTATGAATTTGAATGTTATTTCCTGTTCCTCCGTCAATTCCTCCAACTAGATTATCAGTTGACAGGTTTTTAATTTTATTATCATTATATGCAATATTGTATCCAAATGACCAATCAATGTCTTTTGTTTTAATAATATCAGCATTGATGCTAAATTCAACACCTTTATTTTCCATATCACCGATATTTTTATCGATCATACTTCCAAAGTTAGTAAATGGATCTACGTATACTTTCGCAATTAAATCTTTCGTTTTCTTTTGATAGATATCTAAGCTACCATAAATACGATTTCTAAATAACGCATAGTCAACACCAACATTTAATGTACTCGAAATTTCCCATTTTAGATTTTCACTTAGCGGATCTGGTCTATATGTTTGATAAAATGTAGAACCAAATTGATAATAAGCAGTTGATTGAGAAACTTTATAACGCGTTAAGAATTGGAAATTTCCTAATCCGTTTACGTTTCCAACTTCTCCATAACCTACACGTAATTTCAAATCACTAACAGTTGAATTACCTTTTAAGAACTCTTCATTCGAAATATTCCAAGCAACTGCAACAGAAGGGAAATATCCCCAACGATTATTAGGGTTTAATTTAGAAGATGCATCTGCACGTAACGTACCTGTTAAAATATATCGATTATCGAAATTATAATTTACACGTCCATAATATGATAACAAAGTAGAATGATCGCGATCTACAAATTCAAATTCTGGATTACCTTTTTGTTCTAATTCACTATCGTAACTATGATTATATGTATTAAAATATTGATATCCATAACCAGCAACAACATTTACATTATGTTTTCCGAAATCTTTGTTGAAAGTTAAATAAGCGTCAAGTAATTTATTATAAAATTGAGCACTGAACGTTGTTTTTGATCCATCCCAATTTTGCTCCGATGAGGGTAAATTCTCTGTAGTTACTTTACGTCCATTTGCATTAGAAATATCATAACCAACATTAACCGTAGCAGTTACAGATGGTAAGAAATGTAATTTATAGTCCATTTTAGCATTTCCTACAAAACGACGAACTTCTGATGTATCACCAACTTCATTGATTAACGCAACTGGGTTTGTTGGAGCTAAACCATTTTTTATATTTCCAGAAGTCCAAGTGTGATAACCACCAAATAATGAATTACCTGAATAAACTGATTGAGTTGGATCATATTCTAGAGCTGCACCAATTGCATCACGATTAGCAAAATCATTTTCAATGTATGATCCTCTTGCGTTAAAATCAAATTTTAAGTGATTATCTAATAACGAAGGATTAAGATTAAAAGATGCAGTTGTACGATTAACATTATCTCCTTTCAAAATACCATCTTGATTTGTATTCGATACAGAAAAACGAGAAGGCATGTTTCCTCCAATGTTTCCCATTGCACTAAGGCTATGATCAAAACCTATAGCAGTTCTATAAATTTCTTTTTGCCAATCTGTATTTGCATTTCCTAGTTTAGCTACATCATCAGTTGTTCCAACAGATTTTACTAATTCACGGAACTGATTTGCATTCATCATGTCTATATAACCTTCAGGCTGATATATAGATGTGGTAGAATTATAACTAAATTTGAATTTTTTTCCTTTTCCTTTTTTAGTTGTAATCATTACAACACCATTCGCAGCTCGAGAACCATAAATGGCAGTTGCAGAAGCATCTTTCAAAATAGTCATCGTTTCGATGTCGTTAGGATTTAAGAAATCCAAAGGATTTCGAGAACCTCCAATATTTACTTCAGATAAAGGAACACCATCAACTACATATAATGGTTGAGAGTTTAATGATAACGAACTATTACCACGAATGATAATGTTTTGACCGTCACCAGGAGCTCCACCAGCAGATGTTACCACAACACCAGCGATTTTCCCTGTCATTAATTCTTGCGCAGAAGTGATTGATCCTTTGTTGAAATCTTCTGAATTTAATTGATTTACAGAACCTGTAACATCTTCTTTTTTTGCTGTACCATATCCAATTACAACAACTTCTTTCAAGTTTTCTGTCGTTTTAGACATACGAAGTTGTAATTGCGTTTGTCCCGCAAAAGTTATTTCTTGATCGTCATAACCAAAAAAACTGATAACAATTATATCACCATCGTTCGCTTCTAATGTAAAATTTCCTTTTTCATCAGAAACTGTCGATTCTCCTGTTGTGATGTTCGAAACATCTGCACCAGCTAAAACCGTGTTATTAGCGCTATCTTGTACTGTTCCTTTTATCGCAGTTTGTGCAGATAAAATAGCAGGGCTTGATAAAACTAATGCTAGAAGAGATTGTTTTAAAATCCTCATATATTTTTCGTTTTGTTTCGTTAATTAATTTATATTTTTACTTCTCATTACCAAATATAAGTTGTTTAATTGATTGATTGTGTATGTAATACACTAACTAGTTAAACGAAAACGTTTTCGTGTTAATAAATAATTAAATTAATTGTTATAGCATGTTAATTTTTAATAAAAAAGACGGAAATTAGTAGAATAAGATTGATGGTTAAGGTAGAAAGAAGATTATGAAAAAGAATTTGACATTAAAACAGATTGCAAAAGAGTTAGATGTTTCGATATCAACGGTTTCTAAGGCGTTGAAAAATAGCGAAGAGATTAGTGCTGTAACGAAACAAAAGATTCAGGCATTTGCAAAATTATACAACTACAAACCGAATAATATAGCATTAAGTCTAAAGAATCGTAAAACGAAAACCATTGCCGTGATTATTCCCGAAATCGTTCACGATTTTTTTGCGATGGTAATTAGTGGAATCGAAAATTTAGCCAATCAATATGGTTATAATGTCTTAATATGTTTGTCAAATGAGTCGTACGAACGTGAAGTGATTAATATGGAGATGCTTGCAGCGGGTAGTATAGACGGATTTGTGATTTCTCTTTCGAAAGAAACTCAAGCCAAAAAAGATTATCATCATATCAAAGAAATCATCAACCAAGGAATGCCAGTTGTGATGTTCGACCGTGTAACGCGTGAGGTTTATACTGATAAAGTGATTATTGATGATGTACTTGCGACACAAGAAGCAATTCAGTATTTTATAAGTAAAGAACGCAAGAAAATCGGTTTTATCACAACGCCAGATTATATAAGTGTTGGACGCTTAAGAACCGAAGGATATAAAAGAACGTTGGAAGCGAATGGAATTGAAGTTGACGAAAACTTGATTTTGCGTGTAGAAGACGAGAGTCAGTTGGACACTATGATTGATGAATTTTTCGAAAAAAATAATTTTGATGCAGTAATGGCAGTAAATGAATTATATGCCGTAAAAGTGTTGAGAGCAGCACTGAAAAAAGGAATCAAAGTGCCAGAAGAATTACATTTAATAGCTTTTACAGATGGTGTAATTTCCAAGAACTCAATTCCAAGCATTTCTACAGTCAAACAAAATGCATTCAAAATGGGTGAGATTGCAGCGCGTTTATTGATTCAAAAATTAGAGTCAGAAAACGAGCACGAGCATTACATTACCGAAGTTGTCGGAACAGAATTATTACACAGAGAAACTACAACGATTTAGTAAGTTTTTTTTGGTTAAATAATTGTTACAGTTGCAATAATCCCAAAAAAAAGTTTTAACATTGTAAACAAATCAAAACATATTTTTACTTCTCAAATTACAAAAATATAGTTTTGATAAGCATAAAACGCTTATCGTAAAATACATAAAAAAATTACGATAATGGGAAAGCGTAGATTAGGATTTCTTGAAATCTGGAATTTAAGTTTCGGATATCTAGGAGTTCAAATGGGTTTCGCCTTGCAAAACGCAAATGCGAGCCGTATTCTAAGTTCATTTGGTGCCGATGTGCACGAATTGTCTTGGTTTTGGATTGTTGCACCGCTAATGGGATTGATTGTTCAACCTATTATTGGTCATTATTCAGATAATACTTGGTCTAAATTTGGACGAAGAAAACCATACTTTTTAGTAGGAGCTTTATTGGCTTCTTTCGGATTAATCTTAATGCCACAAGCAGGTGCATTTACGGCATTGATGCCTGCATTATGGATGGGTGCTGGATTCTTGATGATAATGGATGCTTCATTCAATATCGCGATGGAACCGATGCGTGCATTTGTAGCAGATATGTTGCCTTCGGATCAACGTACATTAGGATATTCAATTCAAACTGTAATTATTGGTTTAGGAGCTGTTGTCGGTTCGTGGTTGCCTTATATTTTGAGCAACTGGTTTGGTGTTTCAAGTATTGCAGCGGAAGGAGAAGTTCCGTTTCACTTAATTTTATCATTCATTATTGGAGCAATTGCAATTATTGTAACCGTTTTAATTACCATTTTTACAACAAAAGAATATTCGCCAGAAGAATTAGACGCTTTCGAAAAAGCAGAAGGTAGAGAACCAATTGTTGAAGAAAAAGCAAGCTTAACACAGATTTTTACCGATTTTGGGAATATGCCAAAAACGATGAAACAATTAGGTTTAGTACAGTTCTTTACGTGGTTTGCATTATTCGGTATGTGGGTATTTGCTACGCCTGCAATCGCTCATCATGTGTACGGTTTGTCTTTGAATGATACACATTCAGAAACGTACCAAAAAGCAGGGGATTGGGTTGGAATTATCTTCGGAGTTTACAACGGAATTTCTGCAATATTCGCCTTCTTTTTACCAGCAATAGCCTTAAAATTTGGTCGAAAAACAACACATGCTATTTCATTAATTTGTGGAGGATTAGGATTAATTTCAATCTATTTTATTCACGATCCAAAATTATTAATCCTTTCCATGATCGGAGTAGGAATCGCTTGGGCAAGTATCTTATCGATGCCTTATGCAATTTTAGCGGGAGCAATTCCAGCGAAAAAAATGGGTGTTTACATGGGAATTTTCAATTTCTTCATTTGTATGCCTCAAATCATCAACGCTCTTTTGGGCGGTCCAATTGTAAAATATTTATATCACGATAATCCAATCTACGCCATTGTTACCAGCGGTGTTGCGCTAATTATTGCAGCACTTTTTGTAACGCGCGTAAAAGATGTGGATGAACCAATCAAAGCATAATCATTTTGAAAACTAAAGCATTTATTTTTGATTTAGATGGTGTCATCGTCGACACTGCAAAGTACCATTATTTAGCATGGAAAAAATTAGCGAATAATCTAAACATCGATTTTACGCACGAACATAACGAATTATTGAAAGGTGTTTCTCGTGTGCGATCATTAGAAATTATTCTTGGATTGGGAAATGTTGAAGCTTCTGATGAGCAGAAAAACGAATGGTTAATTCAGAAGAACAAAGAATATTTAGAATACATCGATAAGATGGACGATTCTGAAATTTTACCAGGCGTTATAGACGTTTTAAACTTTCTAAAAGAAAACAATCAACCAATTATTTTGGGATCAGCTTCTAAAAATGCACGTCCAATTTTAGAGAAAGTTAATATTCTAAATTATTTCGATGATATCGTAGATGGAAACGATGTTTCTAACGCAAAACCAGATCCAGAAGTTTTTATCGTTGGAGCGAAAAAAGCGAATCAAACAAACGAAAATTCAATTGTATTTGAAGATTCTGTTGCAGGAATTGAAGCAGCAAATGTAGCAGGAATGACAAGCATCGGAATTGGAGAAGCTTCGGTTTTGAATGAAGCGAAATACAACTTTAAAAATTTTACTGAAATCTCAGAGGATTTCTTGGTCGAATTAATCAATCAATAATTATACAAACTACATACAACTAACAAAATGAATCAAGATTATATCATCCCGAATGCGTGGTCAATTATCGAAGAAGGGTTTGAAAAAGATCGTGTAAAATCGTCTGAAAGTTTATTTTCTATTGGTAATGGAGCAATGGGACAACGTGCCAATTTCGAAGAATTTTATTCAGGTGATACATTTCAAGGAAGCTATATTGCCGGCGTTTATTATCCTGACAAGACAAAAGTGGGATGGTGGAAAAACGGTTATCCAGAATATTTTGCAAAAGTATTAAATGCGCCAGTTTGGATTGGAATTGACATCGAAATTAACGGTGAAAAATTTGATTTAAACACTTGTAAAGAAGTTAAAAATTTCCGTCGCGAATTGAATATGAAAGAAGGTTTATTGGATCGTTCATTTATTGCGATTTTACCTTCAGGATTAGAAATTGAGGTTTTTGTTCGACGTTTTCTTTCTGCTAATTTAGATGAATTAGGAGCAATTAAATATGACATCAAACCAATCAATGGTGATGCGAAAATTGTCTTCAAACCTTATGTTGATGCAGCTGTAAAGAACGAAGATGCGAACTGGGAAGAGATTTTTTGGGAACCAATTTTTTCTGAAATTAAAGGTGAACAAGGTTTTGTACAAGGGCGTACGTTCAAAACTCATTTTGAAGTCGTAACATTTATGCAGAATAAAATCTTGGTAAATGGAAGTTATCAACAAAATACACCAACAAGTGATGTTAAAACTGAAACAAAAGTAGAATTTACATATGAAGTTGAGGTAAAAGCGAATGATACCGCGACAATTGAGAAATTTGGAGGTTATGTTGTTTCGACAAATCATCCTAAAAATGAATTAATTAACGCTGCCGAAAATGTATTATCTCAAGCAAATGAACAAGGTTATGAACAATTGTTAATAAACCAAAAAGAAGCTTGGGCAAAGATTTGGGAAATGGCTGATATCACTATAGAAGGTGATACAAAAGCGCAACAAGGTATTCGTTTTAATATTTTTCAATTAAATCAAACGTATTCTGGAAAAGATGCGCGTTTAAATATCGGTCCAAAAGGCTTTACAGGAGAGAAATACGGAGGTTCTACCTATTGGGATACAGAAGCGTATTGTTTGCCATTTTATATGGTAACAAAAAATCAAGAAGTTGCGCGAAACTTATTAATGTATCGTTTTAATCAATTGGATAAAGCGATTGAAAATGGAGAGAAATTAGGTTTCAACAAAGGAGCAGCTTTGTATCCGATGGTTACGATGAATGGTGAAGAATGCCACAACGAATGGGAAATTACATTCGAGGAAATTCACCGAAACGGAGCGATTGCATTTGCGATTTACAATTATGTTCGTTTTACGGGAGATCAAACCTACATTCCTGAAGCTGGTTTAGAAGTTTTATTAGGAATTGCACGTTTTTGGAAACAGCGTGTGAATTGGTCAAACGAGAAAAAACAATATGTGATGTTAGGTGTTACGGGACCTAACGAATACGAAAATAACGTTAACAACAATTTTCATTCTAATTATTGTGCACAATGGTGTATGAATTATTTGTTGGAACAAGTTGAAAATGTCAAAACAAATTATCCAGAAGATTTTGCTCGTATCGCTGCAAAGAGAAATATTACTGATGCTGAATTAGCAGAGATGAAAGAAGTTGCATCGAATATTTATTTTCCTTTTAGCGAAGAATTAGGAATTTATTTACAGCAAGATGGTTTCTTGGATAAAGATTTAACACCTGTTTCTGAATTACCAAAAGAAGAACGTCCAATTAATCAAAAATGGTCTTGGGACAGAATTTTACGTTCGGCTTACATCAAACAAGCTGACGTTTTACAATCGTTCTATTATTTTGAAGATCAATTCTCAAGAGATCAATTAGAAAAACATTTTGATTTTTACGAACCATTAACAGTTCACGAATCATCATTATCACCTTGTGTTCACTCTATCCAAGCGGCAACGTTGGGGAGAATGGAGCAAGCGTATACATTTTATTTGAGAACTTCTCGTTTAGATTTAGATGATTATAACAAAGAAGTTCACGAAGGATTACACATCACATCTATGGCAGGAACTTGGATGTCGATTGTAGAAGGATTTGGTGGAATGCGTGTGAAAAACGATCAATTGTATTTTGAGCCGCGTTTACCAGAACAATGGGAAGGTTTTACATTTAAAGTAAATTTCCGTCATCAAATCCTAAAAGTTATTGTAAATAAAGGAGAAACAACATTTGAATTGGAAGGAACAGAACCGTTAGAGGTTTATGTTTTCGACCAGAAAGTAGTTGTTCAGCCTTCGATTTAATAAAGGGAATCTAATACCTTGAAGGCTTCGGTTTTCAGGGTATTTTTATTTAGAGTAGTACGTTTTAAGTTCTAAGTTTATTCTGAAAACCTATTTTAAAAAAGTCATCTTGAACTCATTTCAGGATCAAATGAAGCAGATAATGAGAAGATTAAACAAGTTCAGCTGGACAGAGAATTTAAAAAAGATTCTTCGATAAACTCAGAATGACAATTTCATTAATGTAGTAAAGTAAATTTCATACAGAGCTTGTCGAGGTATCAAAAAAACAAAAAACATGAAAAAAATACTATTATTATCATCTTTCCTATCAACATTTGCTTTTGCACAAATTCAAAAAGTGGAGCCAATGTTTTGGTGGAAAGGAATGAAAAATCCAGAAGTTCAAATTCTAGTTTATGGAAAAGATATTAGTAAATACAATATTGAATTATCGGATAATGTTAAAATTCAAAATTTACAGAAAACTGAAAATCCGAATTATGTTTTTGTAACGATTAATACGAATGAAGTAAACAAATCATCATTCAAAATTAACATCAAAAACAAAAACAAAATCGTTGATTCGTATACATACGAGTTAAAAAATCGTCAGCCAAATTCTGCAAATCGAGCATCTTTTACATCAAAAGATATGGTGTATTTGATTATGCCAGATCGTTTCGCCAATGGTGATGAAAGCAACGATTCGAAGAAAGAATTAACAGATAAAGCCAATCGTTCTATTCCAGATGGTCGTCATGGTGGGGATTTGCGAGGAATCATCAACAATTTAGATTATTTACAAAATCTTGGTGCAACAGCGGTTTGGTTAACGCCTGTTAATGAAGATAACGAAAAACAACATTCGTATCACGGCTATGCACAAACTGATTTTTATAAGATTGATGGACGTTACGGAAGCAATGAAGATTATCGCGAATTATCACAAAAATTAAATCAACGAGGAATGATGTTGATTCAAGATTATGTGACAAATCATTGGGGAATTTCGCATTGGATGATTCAGGATTTGCCTTCGCAAGATTGGATTCACAAATTTCCTGGAGGAAAAGATGGTTTTCGTCGTTCCAATTATCGTACAACAACCCAATTTGATAAAAACGCGGCAGAAGTAGACAAAAAAGAAGCTTTGAATGGTTGGTTTGATTATACAATGCCAGATATGAATCAATCAAATCCGTTGGTGCTAAATTATCTGACGCAAAATGCAATTTGGTGGATAGAATATGCAGAATTAGGTGGAATGCGTGTCGATACATATCCATATAATGATAAAGAAGGAATGGCAAAATGGGTAAAAGCAATTACGACAGAATATCCAAATTTCAATGTAGTTGGAGAAGCTTGGATGTATTCACCTGCGCATATTTCGTATTGGCAAAAAGATTCTAAAATTGCTGAAATCGATAATTATAATTCGTATTTACCTTCGGTAATGGATTTTCCATTGTTCTCAGAATTGCCAAAAGCAATCAAGGAAGAGGAATCGTGGGACAAAGGAATGATCAAATTATATAATTCATTTACCAATGATTTCTTGTATCCAAATGTCAATAATATGTTTGTATTTATGGAAAATCACGATACAGAGCGTTGGAATGAAGTGATGAATGGAGATGTGAATGATTACAAACTTGGTTTGTCCTTAATTTCGACTGTTCGTGGAATTCCTCAAGTATATTACGGTTCTGAAATCGGGATGCGAGGAGATAAAAGTAAAGGTGATGCAGCAATTCGACAAGATTTTCCTGGTGGTTGGAAGTCAGATAAGCAATCGGCTTTTATAAATGAAGGAAGAACTGCGGAGCAAAAAACGTTTCATGATTTTACAGCAAAACTTTTCAATTGGCGAAAAAATAAAGAAGTTATTCATTCAGGAAAAACGAAGCATTATATGCCACAGAGTAATGTTTACGTTTATTTTAGATACAATGATACCGAATCTGTAATGGTTATTTTGAATGCAAATCCAGAAAAACAGACGTTCAAATTAGATCGTTTTGCAGAATCATTAAACGGATTTACTTCTGGAAAAGATATTATTTCAGACAAAGTTTTACCAATCAATATAAACGGAGAAATCACAATTGATGGTAAATCTTCGATGATTATTGAACTTAAAAAGTAGTAGGTTTTAAGTTCTACGTTCTAAGTTTATTCTGAAAATGTATTTAAAAATGGCATTAAATCTATGATGTTAATAAAATTTAATAAGTGAAGAGTAAAAATGATTTAATGAGCGATAGCAAATTTTTAAATCATTCTCGAAACGGTTTAAATTTTTAGTCAAATAGATTTACGGCCTTGACTTTTTTGATTCGTTTTTGTGTCAAGACAAAAATGAATGAAATATAAAAGTCATCCTGAATTCATATCAGGATCACATAAAGTAGAGGATGATAAGCTGAAACAAGTTCAGCTTGACAAGAAATTTATTGCTTTAAGCATTAGGCGTAAAGCATAAAACAGACAATAAAACAAAAACAAGAAATATGAAAAACTTTAAGTTTATACTAGGGTTAGGAATCGCGATGATGAATATGGTTTATGGACAAGAGTTGAAATCTCCAAATGGAAATTTTGTGATGGATTTCTCTTTATCTAAAGATGGAAAACCTACCTATCAGTTAAAGTACAAAGGAAAAGATGTTGTAAAACCAAGTCATTTAGGATTTGAGTTTAAAACGAAACATAAAGAAATGGATTTTGCCGTTCAAGATCGTGTAGAAGATGAACGCGCAAAAGACATCGCAAACTTTTTTTCAGGTTTCAAAATTATTGATACTAAAACGTCAACATTCGACGAAACTTGGAAACCAGTTTGGGGAGAAGTAGACAAGATTAGAAATAATTTTAACGAATTAGCGGTGACGGTTTCTCAACCAAATACAGATCGACAAATGATTATTCGTTTTCGTTTGTTTAATGAAGGATTAGGTTTCCGTTACGAGTTTCCAGAACAAAAGAACTTAAAATATTTTGTCATCAAAGAAGAGCATTCGCAATTCGCAATGGCGGGAGATCACACAGCTTTTTGGATTCCTGGCGATTACGATACGCAAGAATACGACTACACGGAATCTAAATTATCAGAAATTAGGGGATTATTTGATCAAGCCTATATTGGAAATGCATCTCAACAATCTTTCTCAAAAACAGGTGTACAAACAGCTTTGATGATGAAAGCAACAAACGGACTTTACATCAATTTACATGAAGCTGCGTTGATTAACTATCCTGCAATGAGTTTGAATTTAGATGATAAAACATTAACATTCGAATCGTGGTTGACTCCTGATGCTTTGGGCGATAAAGGATATCTACAAGCACCTTTTAATACGCCTTGGCGTACAATTATTGCGAGCGATGATGCAAGAGAAGTTGCATTTAAAGGGCCGCAAATAATTTATAATTTAAATGAACCTTCAAAAATTAAAGATACTTCTTGGATCAAACCTGTAAAATACGTTGGAGTTTGGTGGGAAATGATTACAGGAAAAAGCTCTTGGGCTTATACAGACGATTTCCCCACAGTACAATTAGGTATAACCGATTATAAAAATGCGAAACCAAACGGAAAACATGGTGCAAATAACGAGCGTGTAAAAGAATACATTGATTTTGCTGCAGAAAATGGATTTGATGCTGTTTTAGTAGAAGGATGGAACGAAGGTTGGGAAGATTGGTTTGGTAATCATAAAGATTACGTGTTCGATTTTGTAACGCCTTATCCAGATTTTGATGTGAAAATGTTAAATGCTTACTCAAAATCAAAAGGTGTAAAAATTATGATGCATCACGAAACTTCGGGATCAATTCGTAATTACGAAAGACATTTGGATAAAGCATATAAATTCATGAACGATAATGGTTATACATCAGTAAAAAGTGGATATGTTGGTGATATTGTTCCTCGTGGAGATTATCATTACAGCCAAAATACAATTAATCATTATCAATATGCAATCGAAAAAGCGGCTGATTATAAAATAATGGTTAATGCACACGAAGCGGTTCGTCCTACAGGAGTTGCGCGTACATGGCCAAATTTAATTGGAAACGAATCTGCACGTGGAACAGAATACCAAGCTTTCGGTGGTTCTAAACCAAATCACGTAACGGTTTTACCTTTCACGCGTCTTTTAGGTGGACCAATGGATTACACGCCTGGTATTTTCGAAATGGATGTGAAAAAATTAAATCCAAACAATCATTCACACGTTAATTCTACGATTGCAAATCAGTTGGCTTTATACGTGACAATGTATTCTCCTTTACAAATGGCTGCTGATATTATTGAGCATTACAAACAATTTTATGATGCATTTCAATTTATCAAAGATGTACCAGTAGATTGGCAAGATTCTAATTATTTGGAAGCTGAACCAGGAAGATATTTAACAATTGCGCGTAAAGATAAAAATTCGAACAATTGGTTTGTTGGAAATGTAAATGGTGAAACGCCTCGTTCAACGAAAATTAAATTAGATTTCTTAGCTAAAGGAAAAAAATACGAAGCGAAAATCTATGCAGATGCAAAAGATGCGCATTACAAAACAAATCCACAAGCCTATAAAATCGAAACAAAAAAGGTTGATTCAAAATCTGTTTTAGATTTAACATCTCAAGCTGGTGGAGGTTTTGCAATTAGTATCAAAGAAATTAAATAAGTAATGAGTGATGAGTATTGAGAAACTTGTTACTCAATACTCAAAACTTACTACTCAAAACTTTTTAGTATGAAAAAAATACTTTTCACATTAGGAATAGCTTCATTGTTTTTAAGTTCTTGCTCAAAAACAACAACACAAGCTACGCAGACAAATCATTCAGAAAAACAACCATTTGTTTGGAATGGTGCAAATATTTATTTTTTATTGACTGATCGTTTCGAGAATGGAGATAAAAAGAATGATGTTAATTACGGGAGAACTGCTAAAACATCTAAATTAAGAGGTTTTGAAGGAGGAGATTTTCGTGGGGTAATCAATAAAATCGAAGATAATTATTTTTCAGATTTAGGAGTTAATGCGATTTGGATGACACCGATTGTGGAGCAAATTCATGGATATGTTGACGAAGGTCAAGGGAAAACATATGGATTTCACGGTTATTGGACAAAAGATTGGACGTCGATTGATAAAAACTGGGGAACTGAAAAGGAGTTGCAAGAATTGGTTGATAAAGCCCATGCGAAAGGCATTCGTATTATGTTGGATGCGGTGATTAATCACACAGGTCCAGTCACAAATTCAGATGGTGTTTTTCCTGCTGATTGGGTTCGTATTTCTCCACAATGTACCTATGAGTCTTACAAAACGACGATTGAATGTACGTTGGTAAAAAATCTTCCAGACATTTTAACGGAATCAGAAAATGATGTGATGTTGCCTCCGCAATTGTTAGCAAAATGGTCGCAAGAAGGTCGTTTAGACAAAGAAGTTGCTGAATTGAATGCTTTTTTCGCGAAATATAATCTTCCAAAAGCACCGAAATATTATATCATGAAATGGCTTTCAGACTATATTCGTAAGTACGGAATTGATGGTTATCGTGTCGATACGGTGAAACATACGGAAGAAAATGTTTGGAAGAAATTCGAAGAAATTTGTCAAGATGCGTTTGCTGAATATAAAGCGAATAATCCTATAAAAGTATTGGATCAAAATAAGTTTTTCTTGTTAGGAGAAGTTTATGGATATTCGATTAATGATGGTCAGCAATATAATTTTCCTGATAAAACGGTTAATTATTTCGAGAATGGATTTGATGCGTTAATCAATTTCGATTTGCGTTCAACTCAAAAAGAATCTAATCAAACTGTTTTTGATCGATACAATGATATTCTTCAAAAGAAGATGAAAGGAAAGTCTGTGATGAGCTACATTACCTCGCACGATGACGGTTCGCCTTTTGATAAAAATCGTCAAAATACTTGGGATGCAGGAACTCGATTGTTATTGGCGCCAGGGATTTCGCAAATTTATTATGGAGACGAAACGGCTCGTCCGTTAGAGATTGAAGGTGTTGATGGAGATGCAAATCTTCGTTCGAATATGAACTGGGAAGATATTAAACCAAATTCAGAAACGGAATCATTATTGAATCATTACCAAAAATTAGGACAATTTAGACGAAATCATCCAGCGGTTGGAGCAGGAAATCAAACAGATTTGCAAAATTCTCCGTATATTTTTACAAGAAAATATAAGACAGACGAAGTGGTGATTGGTTTGGAAATGCCAATTGAAAAAAAAACAATTAATGTAAGTTCTGTTTGGAAAGATGGTACCAAAGTTCGCGATGCTTATTCAGGTTTTTCTGGAAAAGTTGTGAACGGAAATTTAGAATTGAATACGACTTCCAATATTGTATTATTGGAAAAAGTGAATTAGTTTTTTGAGAAGTAATAGAAGAAAAATGATAAAAAAAATAGTTGGTTTAACCTTGATGACAACTTTGTTTTTAACAAGTTGTGAAAGCAAAAAAGAAACAAAGTCAGAAGACGTTAAAACTGAAAGGAAAGAACAAAGCATTTTGCCTTTTACGGCTGATATGGCAGAAACTTCTGTGATTTATGAAGTGAATGTTCGTCAGTTTTCACCAGAAGGAACTTTTGCAGCGGTTACAAAAGAGATTTCGAATATCAAGAAATTAGGGGTTAAAATCCTTTGGATTATGCCCATTTACCCAATTGGAGAAGAAAATCGAAAAGAAGGTTTAGGTTCGTATTATTCGATCAAAGATTATAGAGGAATCAATCCAGAATTTGGAAATGCCGAAGATTTTAAGAAATTGGTTGATGAAGCGCACAAAAACGGAATCTATGTGATTTTGGATTGGGTTGCGAATCACACGGCTTGGGATCATCCTTGGGTAAAACAACATCCTGATTGGTACGAACAAGATAAGAACGGGAAAATGCATTCTCCTTACGATTGGTCGGATGTTGTGGCGTTAAATTTCGATAACAAAGAAATGCGCAAACAGATGATTGCCGATATGAAATATTGGTTAGATGATTTCAAAATTGATGGTTTCCGTTGTGATATGGCGCACGAAGTTCCAACAGATTTTTGGAACGAAGCAAAACCTCAATTGGCAAAAGGTCGCGAAATTTTTATGTTAGGTGAAACAGAGAAACCAGATTTATTAGCAAATAATGCATTTGATGCTGCTTATGGTTGGGAAATTCATCATATCATGAATGATATTGCAAAAGGTAAAAAGAATGTTTCTGCGATTGATGCGTACATGGATTCGATTCCGAAAAAATGGCAAGCGGACGATTATAAATTATTATTCACATCAAATCATGACGAAAATTCTTGGGCTGGAACTGAGTACGAAAGAATGGGTGATGCGGTCGAAACATTTGCTGCATTAACGTATACTTTACCAGGAATTCCATTGATTTATAATGGACAAGAAGAAGATTTTAATCGTCGTTTAAAATTCTTTGTCAAAGATTCTATTGATCGTAATCCAACTTCAAAAATGCGTGGCGTTTATGAAAAGTTAGGAGAACTTAAAATCACAAATGAAGCATTTAATGGAGCGAAAAAAGCGGCTTCTTACGAACGTTTGAAAACATCTGATGATAAATCTATCTTAGCGTTCAAACGTCATAAAAATACGACAGAAGCTTATTTTATTGCGAATTTTACGAAAGCAAATAAAGAAATTATAGTTCCAATTAATGGTGTGTACAAAAACTTTATGAACAACGAAGATGTGACATTTGATGCAACAACAAAACTGAAATTAAAACCTTGGGAATACCTGATTTTAGTTCAGAAGAAAAAATAAATTCTTAAAAGCTGGTTAAATTTTTAATCAGCTTTTTTTATGGTATAATGCTTGTTGATAAACGTTTAAAATCCAAATCATGAGAAAAATAATTTTATCAACAGCAGTCATTTTAAGCTTAGTTTTCTCTTCGTGTGAATCGAAGAAAACAGAAAACTCAGAAGTTATCACAAGTAAATCTGAAGTTGCAGAACAGCCAATTGTTTCGGAAAGTGATATTGCGAATCATCCAGAGTCATCGACTTCACAAAATACTTATGAGGTTTTACAAGATAATGGTCAACAAAAAACGGTAAATATTGATCCAAATGAAACGGTGATTTCAGCAAATAGTTTACCTATTAATGCACAAAATTTTGTTTCGAAAAACTTTGGTAATATGGAGTTTGTGAATGCGATAAAAGAAGTTGAACGCAATATCACAACATATAATATTCAGTTAAAAGACGGAACAAAAATAGAATTTACAGATAATGGTGATTGGAAAGAGGTGAAAAATGGTTTAGGAAAAGCGATTCCGATTAAATTTTTCCCAGATAATATTCAAAAATATCTTCAAACTAAATATCCTAAAATTGATGCGAAATCAATTGAAATGGATACAAAAGATAAAGAAATAAAAGTTGAATTATTACAAAATAATGTCGATTTGAAATTTGATTTGAATGGTAATTTTATAAAAATTGATTAATCACATACATCAAAAACCTTGTCAATAGATGAGGTTTTTTTATTTCTATTTTTAAAATTTTACAATAACCTTCACATCAACATCTCGCAATTTTCAATATATTTATAGTAGAAAAAATCAACCAAAATGGATAAAAAATATTTGAGATCGTTAATTTTTAGACATCTCGATGGTTTGGTAACGGCTCCGGTATTAAGTGCTTTGGCTAAAAAAGGAGCTTTGCATTATATCGTCGAGCGTAAAACTATACAGTTAGAAGAATTGACAAACGAATTTCAGGCAAACGAAGGTTATCTAAATGTTGCTTTGCGTGTGTTGGCTTCGCAGAATATGTTAGAATATTCAGTGAATAATGCAGAAAATAGCGTCGAGATTCAAACCAATAAATATTCAGATAGAGCATTTACTAATATTGATATTTACCACGATTTAGCTGTTTTTTTAGCAGAAGATGAAGTCATCAATCAACATGATTTTTCGGATGAATTTTGCAAAAAATGGATCAAATTATTTGATAAATATAAAATCTATTTGATTACTGCTGATGACGAAGAGTTTCTTGAAAAACCTTTGCATTATCAAATTACCAAACATATCGAAGGCGTTTTAGTTGGGCCAATTATTGTGCGAATGGGAATGAGCGGTTTGTTTCATAAATACTTTATGGAAGCTTCTTTCAATCCAGATGAATTTCACAAAAATCCACAAACGTTCGAGAAAATTTTGGAACGATTAACCGAATTAGGTTGGTTTACAAAACACGAAAAAAACTATAAATTCACCGAAATAGGACTGTTTTTTGCGCGTCGTGCAACATCGTATGGCGTTACAGTTTCTTATTTGCCAATGTTTGCGAAGTTGAATGATTTGCTTTTCGGTTCACCAACAAAATTGCGTGAAATTACCGATGGTGAAGATGAGCAACATGTGAATCGCGAAATGAATGTTTGGGGTAGTGGAGGAGCGCATTCCACTTATTTCAAGGTGATTGATGAGTTTATTGTAGATATTTTTAATCGCCCGATAGAAGAGCAACCGAAAGGGATTTTGGATATGGGATGCGGGAATGGAGCGCTTTTGCAACATTTGTATGATGTGATAGAACGTCAAACTTTACGCGGAAAACATCTCGACGAATATCCACTTTTTTTGGTTGGTGCAGATTATAATCAAGCAGCGTTGAAAGTAACGCGTGCCAATTTAATTAAAAATGATATTTGGGCAAAAGTGATTTGGGGCGATATTGGTGATCCAGATCGTTTGGCAACAGATTTGAAAAATGATTATTCAATAGAGTTGAGTGATTTATTAAACATTAGAACATTTTTAGATCATAATCGAATTTGGGAAGATGTAGAAGATGTCAAAACAAATCGAATTAGTGCTTCTACTGGAGCTTTTGCATTTAGAGGAAAACGATTGTCAAATAATGATGTGGAACAAAATTTATTGAATCATCTCAAAAAATGGGCACCTTATGTAGATAAATTTGGTTTGTTATTGATCGAATTACATACGATTGCTCCAGATTTAACGGCGGAGAATTTAGGAAATACACCTGCAACAGCGTATGATGCAACGCATGGATTTTCGGATCAATATATTGTAGAAGTCGATGTTTTTCATCGAATTTGTCAAGAAACTGGTTTAGTTCCAGATAAAACATTGTTCAAAAAATATCCAAACAGTGAATTGGCAACTGTTAGTATCAATCTTTTGAAACGATAATATTTAAAAGATATATTAAATCAAAAAAGCTCAGCAATTGCTGAGCTTTCTTGGTTAGTCTTGTGTCAATAATTAGTTTAGGGTTATTTTTGCTTGACTAATCTTAAATCCATTTTCGTAAACATTGAACGTGTAAACTCCTTTTTGGAATTCCTCGTTTTCCCAATCAAACGTAATATTTTTTGTTTGTCCGTTTGTGTAATTAAAGTTGATTGCATCAGAGAAATTAACTGTATCTCCAGATCTCAATTCAATTTGTCCGCCTTGCGTATTTCCATATCTTCCTAATGTTCCGTCAGGATTATAGATAGCAACATATAATTTTTTGTCTCCAGATTCTGTTCTCGAATTACGATCTACATCAAAAGAAACACGAATTTTATCAATACGTTTTGCACGTGTTTTTTCAACTTCTTTTCCACTATTTCTTACACGAATTCCTTTGATTTGTTGATTAGAAACAGACAAAGTTGAACTTAATTCATTGATCTTTCCTTTCGAAATTGCATTGTCTTTTTGACGAACACTTTTTTCTGTTTCGTAGTTATATGTTAACTCTTTATTGTTTTCTCTTAAATTGTTGTTGTCTGTTGTTAAAGCAGAATTTTTATTATTTAATTCGTCAACGCTACGTACAAGAATTGCATTTTCTTTTTGTAAACGAGCAACTTCAGATTTGTAATTTTTTACACTTCCTTCTAAATCATTAATCATTTTACGAGCACGATTCATTTCCTCTGCAGTTGGATTGTCTTTATCTAAAATTTCTTGAATATCTTGATTCTTTAACTGAATCATATTTTCTTTATCGCCCAATAAATTGTTACGATCTTCTATGCGTGCTTTATATTGTGTATAGTCGTTTAAAATCGAATCATATTGTTTACGAATTTGATCTTTTTGACCTGTTTCATTTTTAAGGATTTGAGAGTTTAAAGATTCATTTTTTTCAAGATTTCCGATTTGATTTGCTTGATAAATATTATATCCTACACTTCCTGCTAATAAGATTCCGACTAATGCCAAAGGAACTACTAAACCATTTTTTCCTTTGTTTGTTGGTTGATTGTTTTCTTCTAATCCTTGCATATGAACTATTATTTAAGGTTAATTGTTTTTTTATTGTTTTTTGTGTTAAGAAATTATGATGCCAAAAACTTAGTATGATGTTAAAATGAGGATTTTTTAACAAATTTTTTCACATTTTAAACCGAAAATGAATAATTATGCAGATTTTTATTCTAAATAAATCATAAAAGAAAGCTTCAGAATAATCTGAAGCTTTCTTTTAATTAATATGAATTGTATTTACTTTTTATCAAAATTACCTGTGTAAACAGAAGTCAATTTATCCAAAGACATGTACTTTTTGAAAACCTCGTTTACTTGGTTTACATTCAATGATCTACTTTTTTCTCTAAATTATCAAATTCATCAAACGTAATTCCGTCCAATAAATAACCATTTGATAAGCCTAACAAAGTTCCGTCAGTTCCCAAAGAAGTTGTACGACCGTTTTTCCAACTTACAATATTTGTTTTCAATTCGTCCGCTGTGAAGCCATCTTTCAATGCTTTTGCAACTTCTTCTTTCAATGCTTTTTCAACCGCTTCACGTTTTGTAGGGGTTAAAAATGCATAATATCCCCAAGAAGAAACATCGTTTTTAGGATCGTTTGGAATCGAAACATATGAACCTGCACCATAGCTGATTCCTTCTTTTTCTCTTAATCACATAGGAATACGAGCAGATAAAAATCCTCCACTTCCAATCATTTCATTTGCCATTATCATTGCAGCATAATCAAGGCTTTCACGATTCATTTTGAAGTTAATTGATCCAACTGCAGCAGCATTTTCTTTGTCTGGAATGTTATAAAGTTTATCCTCTTTTTTCGTTGCTGTAAAAGTTGGATACGCTTTTTCGTACTTCGATTTGCTATTCCATTTACCAAAAGTATCATTTAATAATTTTTCAACTTTCGCTTTGTCATTTGTTCCAACAATAGAAACAACGCCATTTACAAAAACACAATTTTGTGCCCGCATTTGCCCTGCTCTGCCCGCATTTGTCCACTTTTGTCCAGTTGCTTTTTACACAATAATAGTAATATAACAAAATAAAAACCTCGCTAACCTCCTCTTTATAATAGCTAGAGAGAAGTTGA
>NZ_DEVJ01000088.1:0-27764 GCF_002362875.1 Empedobacter sp. UBA3239
TTTTGTCATAGAAATCAGAATGACATTTTTTTTAGCATCAAATTTTCTGCCATTCCAACGTTAGGAGGAATCTCAATGATTCTAAAATTGTTAATAGTAATCACTTGTTATTTAATAAATTAACTACTTTTCAACTGAGTTATAAAAAGAATGTTTATAACTTGATTAATTACTCAAATTGTTAATAGTAAACTATTCAATATAAATGAATTAAAAAGTTATGAATAGACTTTATTAAAACTTGTGAATAATGATGATTTTAGAACTAAATTGATTTAATAAAGTTAAAATTGTTAATTATAAAAACTTGATAAATAATGAATTAAAAAGTAATTAAGAAAGTTTATCAAAAATTGTTGAAACTGAAATCTCCCTACAATTAGCCATTTTATTTATAGAAAAGGATTGTTATATTCGTAATGATTTAATAATCAATCTATGAATGAATTTAACCAACGACTAAACGAAGTAGAAAATCATTTGCAGCACAATGATCTTGATTTGGGCTATCGCCGATTAATTGATTGCGTGTTGGATTTGGGTGAGAAATCTTTTTACAAAGAGATTATCTCCTATTCGGATCTTTATTACACCGAAAATTCTACGAACGAAAATAAAATAACGCAGGCTTTACAATTGGTGGAAAAGTTAAAACAAGCTTCTCCTCCTCCCTTTCAGAAAGAAGAAACATTGATATCAACCAACAATGTTGAAAAAGCTTATCATCGTCGAAATTTTAAACTCCATCCCATTACTTTTGATTTGAAATCACGAGAAGTTGTTGGATTAGTTGGAGAGAATGGAAATGGAAAAACGACTTTATTACGTTTAATTTGTGGTGAATTGAAACCAACTTCTGGCGAAATAATTTATCATTTTTCTAAAGCAAAACCGTTTAGTTTTGAGCTGAAAACAAAATTAGTTTATGTGCCGCAACGAATCGAAGTTTTATATGGTTCGTTGATGGAAAATCTGCAATTTACCTTGACATGTTATGATATTTACAACGAAGAAAATAGGTTATTAGCGAATGTTATGTTGGCGCGTTTGGGGCTTTGGCCTTACAAGGATTTGCAATGGCGACAATTGTCGTCTGGTTATAAAATGCGATTCGAGCTCGCGCGAACGTTATTGCGTCGTCCAAAAGTATTGTTGTTAGATGAGCCTTTGGCTAATTTAGATATTTTGGCACAACAAATTATTCTTGAAGATTTGAAATTTTTATCACAATCAATCCGAAATCCTTTTGGTGTTATTTTGAGTTCTCAACAATTGTACGAAGTTGAAAAAGTATCGACAGAAGTTCTCTTTTTAGAGCAAGGAAAGCTTAAAATACAAGGAGATACAAATGATTTGGAAGGTGATTTTACGATTGTTGAAATTGATGTTGAAAATACCAAAGAAGAGTTATTAACAGCTTTATCTAACATCGAAATTAAACAGATAAAATTCAATGGAGGATCATATATCGCATATTTTGATGATGAAATTTCAATGAATATGATTTTGTCTGAAATCGGAAAATCATTATTGAAAGTAAAATATATTCGAGATATTTCGAAATCAAGTCGTCGCTTTTTTGTCAATTAAAACCAACCAACTATGTTCAAAAAAATAAATCAAACTTTAATTACCAAATATCCATTGATTTGGAATCTGAAATTTATTTGGATTTTGTTGACGGTTTTAGTTTTCAACTTGATTGCATTTATCAATGGTTTTTTGTTTTTTACTAAAAAATCTCAACTGCAAGAAACTGGACTTTATGAAGTGTTTTTCAACTCAGGAATTTTTATTTATTACCTATTAATTGGTGTCATTATCGGCGTTATTTGGTTGTATTTCTATATAAAAAATAATCGTTTCAAATCAAATTATCCAACCTCAAGAAATTATTTATTCAAAGAATTTTTGGCCGTTTTCTTCATTATATTTTTGATGTTTTATGTACCAAATTCGTTCAAAACTGGTCTTAAATTTCGTGTTTCAAATTATATAACTGAAGAGCAATATTTGAAAGATATCGATATTATCAATAGAGCGCAAGGTTTTACGTTGCAACCAAATTTTGGGTACGATAATTATTCGAGAAATTTGCCTGTTCCAGCTTTTGATTCGTTGGTTTCGGAAAAAGAAACAAGAGAATTATATGAAAAAAATAAGAGAGAATATTTAAGAAAAAATCCAACATACTCATATGATGCTTTTTTGGATCCGTATTTCAGAAATCCTGAATTTGAAACCTTATTAAGAGATTATTTTCCGGATCGATTTAGTTATTCTAAAATTAATTTTAATCAAACGTATCAACCTCTTAAAAAGAATAATTCATCTACAGATTCATTTCAAGAAGAAATGGACTATCCTACTACAGTAGCTGTAGATTCAACTTATGCTGTTGTCGATTCTGCTGCAGTAACATTAAATTCTGGTGGAAAACCAGATGTTTATTACAACTTAGCAAGTTTGTATAATTATAGTGTTTTGGCTTTTAACAATCCGAAAGATTCTACTTTAAATCATCAATTTTATGATGGACAATGGATTGCTTTGTTGCAAAAAAATGATCGAAAAGTAATTGAAAATTTATTGAATAATTATACCGATTTATTAAAAAAGCAAGAAATTGGGTATCAGTTCAAACATAAAAAGTGGATTGATTATTTGCCTCAATATCCGTATTATTTCATTGATCATAAATTGAATTATATTGATCCTTATCAAACTGTAGATAAAAAACTGAATGATTATATCCACCAAGATAGTTTAAACAAAGTGTATGAAAATATTGAGTTTTCGAAATATAGTTCCACTTGGTTAGAACATATTCAGTACTATTTACTAATCGCTTTAGTTATTACCGTTCTTATTATTACATTCAGATTTAGTTCGTTCAAAGTTTGGTTAATTTCATTGATTGGCGCAGGAATTTTGGCAATTTTAGGAAGCGTTTTCGGAATTTCTATCGATGCAAGTATTGGTTATACACAATTCACACCTTATATTATTTTATTTGTTTTTTACATTGCATTTATAGTGACTACACTAATTGGCTTACGTTCCAAAAAATATAAAGTTTTGACAGGTGTTAATCTTAATTGGTTTGTTGCGACCAATATTTTTATTGGAATTGTGATGCTTAGTTTTTACACAGATTTGCGTGAAGAAATGTTATATGAAGCAAATAAACATATGAATATTTATGAGTTTAGACAAACAAATAAAGAATTATTGCTGTTACAAGAATTTGCAGAAATTTTTCTTTACATCAATCCAATTTTATATTTAATAAGTTTTTATTTCATCATCAATCTTTACAAAAAATGGCAAGCAATGCCAGAAGAATAAAAAAAGAAAAGCGAGCTAAATCGGCTCGCTTTTCACTTGATAATTGAATGAAAATGAATTTTAAAAACTACTTTAAAAAAACTTACTTATGAAATGAAATAACACATTGTGTTAATCAATAATAATTTTTAAACTCACACAAATTTTAAAATATTCTTTCAAAATTTAAATTAATAGAGGTTAACCATCAAAATTTGTAGGTTAACCCTAATTTTTATGATTTTATGCACATTTAGACGAAGGTCTATTTCCTTTCGCATCACGTTTTTTGTGCATACTAAATTTATTAGATTTCATACGCTTTTCACGATCTTGTTTGTATTGATTGAACTGATTTTTGTCTAAAATTTTCTCTAATTTAGTATCAAAATCGTTTGTACCTTTTTCTGGTCGAGAGCCTCTTTCTCCTTTTTGAGTAGAATTTTTGTCTCTGTTTGTAAACTCTTTTTTCATGTCAGAATCTCTACTCTCTAACAACGATTTTACTTTTTTCTTTTGAGCAGAACTCAAATTATATTGATCAAATTCTTTCAATTGTTGATCTACAGTTGGGCGTTCTCTTTGCTCTTTTCTATTTCCAGATCGTTCACCTTGTTGTGGTCTTTCTTGTGCCGATAATGTCATTACCATCATCATGCTTGCTAATAAAAATACTTTTTTCATAATCTATGTTTTTTATAACTAAATGTTAGAATTATATTCTTTTCATTTTTCTTGAAACAAAGTTGCAACACAAAAAAAAGACGTCAAAAATATTGAGGTAAACGAGTATTAAGTAGCGGTGAAATAAAAGATTTATTAAAGTTTTTAACAAAATTGTCAAATTTATTAAATAAAAAAATCCATTCTTTATCGAATGGATTTTGATATATTTTTTTGAAAGATTATTTTATTTTTTTCTCTAACATTTTAGAAAAAGTTTTAGCAGTTTTTGCAAACCCTTCTCCAATTCTCGATTCATCACTATAATTATTACCGAATTGAGTTCCTGGAGCTTCTTTATAATTGACAACAAATTTTTTATCTTCAAAATTATTAGAATCAACAATAGTAATAGTTGTAGATACTTTTGCAGCTTGTTTCATTACAAATGCATCCCAACCTGGATAAATCCAATCAACTTTAACAATCATTGTGTAAGGAGCATCTGTAGCGTTTTCAGAGAATGAAATTCCAGTAGATTTTGCACCATATTTAGTTAATAACTCCATAAATTTTGGTTCCCAGATAGACTCTTTTGCACCAGTCCATTTATCATTCCAAATATCTCCATTTCCAGCATTTTTGCCATTTAGATCAACAATCTTTTTTTGAACATATTCTGCTTCTGTAATGCTATCTGCATTAATTTTTAGATTTGAATAGTCAAAAATAACTTTCATTTTAGATTGTCCTTTTAAGAAATCGACAGTACCAGATTTTACTTTCTCTTTTTGAGCATAAATGTTTGAACCGAGTACAATAATGATTAATAATAAATAGTTTTTCATAATAGTTTTAATAAATTTCAGCAAAATATAAATATTCTTTAAATAGTTATTGTATAATCATTTAAAGAAATATTATTTAGAAACGTTTATTGTTTATAAATAGTTTGTAAGTCTTGGAAAAATTTTACTGAAAATAATAATCAAAACGTTTGGTACACTACTTTTGTCTTAACAAAGTTTAACAATATTGTATGAAAGTTTTAATTTCTAAATCAATTGTATTTGTTAATTTTAGAGGAAATTTGAATCAATAATATAAACATTAATTTCAACGAAATTTTGGATATACAACAACTAAACCAACAAATAGAAGCAAAAAGCGAAAGCATTGCAAGGTTGACATCGGAAATAAATAAAGCGATTATTGGACAAGAAAAAATGATTGAAAGTCTATTAATCGGATTACTTGGAAATGGACACGTTTTATTAGAAGGTGTTCCTGGATTAGCAAAAACATTAGCTATTAAAACATTATCTGATGCTGTTGATGGATCTTTTTCTCGTATACAATTTACACCAGATTTGTTACCTGCCGATGTTGTGGGGACACTTATTTATAATGTAAAAGAAAACGATTTTAGAATCAAAAAAGGACCAATATTCGCCAATTTTGTTTTAGCTGATGAGATTAACCGTTCGCCTGCAAAAGTACAATCTGCCTTGTTAGAAGCAATGCAAGAGCGTCAAGTAACAATTGGTGATGAAACGTATCTGTTACAAAAACCTTTCTTGGTTTTGGCGACTCAAAATCCGGTGGAACAAGAAGGAACTTATCCTTTGCCAGAAGCGCAAGTTGACCGTTTTATGTTGAAAACTGTCATTAATTATCCAGAATTTGAAGCAGAACGTTTGATTTTAAGAAATTCGATTAATCAATCTTTTCCAAAAATTGAGAAAGTAATCTCTATTCAAGAATTGTTGGATGCGCGCGAAATGGTGAAACAAGTTTATATGGACGAAAAAATTGAAAAATATATTTTGGATATTATTTTCGCGACTCGTTTTCCAGAAAAAGTTGGATTAGAAAAATTGGTTCCAATGATTTCGTTTGGTTCTTCGCCTCGTGGATCGATCAATTTGGCACAAGCTTCAAAAGTGTATGCATTTTTACGCAAACGCGCTTATGTTATTCCAGACGATGTACGTGCAATGGCAAAAGATGTGTTGCGTCACCGTATCGGAATTAGCTACGAAGCAGAAGCAGAAAATGTTACACCAGAAGAAATTATCGACAATATTCTTAATGTTGTTCCAGTTCCTTAAACCATTATTCAAAATCATTTAAACTTTGGATGCAAAAGAAATCATCAAACGTGTAAAACGTATTGAGCTAAAAAGCAAGCGTAAAGCGAGCAACCTTTTTATGGGTGAATATCACAGTTCATTCAAAGGAAGAGGTATGATTTTTAGTGAAATTCGTCCTTATCAATATGGTGATGACGTTCGTAATATCGATTGGAATAAAACGGCTCGGTATAGCGAACCTTATGTAAAAGTTTTTGAAGAAGAACGAGAATTAACCATGTTTTTATTGGTTGATGTTTCGAATTCTGAAAACTTTGGAACACGAAAACAAATTAAAATGGAAACGATTGCTGAATTGAGCGCTACATTGGCTTTTTCGGCAATTACCTATAATGATAAAGTTGGTTTGATATTATATTCGGATCAAGTGGAGAAATTTATTCCACCCAAAAAAGGAAAACAACATGTGTTGCGTTTGGTGAGAGAAATTGTTTCGTATGAGCCAAAAAGCAAGAAAACTGATTTAGCAGCGACTTTGGAAACATTTATGAATTTGGTTCGCCGAAAATCAAATGTTTTTATTCTTTCAGATTTTATTGATTCGTCTGATTATGAAAAAGCATTGCGAATCGTGGCAAAAAAACATGATGTGACTGGAATTAGAGTTTATGATGAAAAAGAACAATCTTTTCCAGATGTAGGTTTGGTTCATGTGCAAGATAACGAAACAGGTGAAATCCGCTTGATTGATACTTCATCGAAGAAATTGCGTCAACAATATGCGCAATATTATCGCGATTTAGATCAACGTTATCAATCTATTTTCAAAAAAAATCATTCAGGCGCAATCAGTATTCGTACCGACGAAGATTATGTTCGCCCATTGTTAAACTACTTTAAAAGTCATAAAGCCTAATGAAGAATTTATTGCTTTTAGTAAGTTTTTTTATCCTTCAATTTTCGTTTGCGCAAGAAATTACGCCAAAATTAGATCGCACGACAATCAAAATTGGCGAGCCAATCCAATATGAAGTGAAAATTGATTACAAAGAAGGAGATAAAGTTGTTTTTCCTACGATTTCAGATTCAATTAATCATCACATCGAAGTTTTAGGTCAAAAAATTGACACTGTAAAAACGGATGGAAAATCTGAAATTGTTCAACATTTAGAATTGACTGGATATGATGCAGGTAAATTTAATATTCCGTCATTTATCATTCAGAAAAATGGAAAAGATTTAACAACAAAACAACTTGAAATTGATATTCAAGATATTGCAGTTGATACAACGAAAAATGCAATTTTCCCGATAAAACCTGTAATGGAAGAAGAATATTCTATTGGAGATTATTGGAATAAATATTGGTTGTACGGCATTATTGCGTTGATTTTATTTATTATCGGAATTGTTTTGGTTGTATTATATGTTCGCGCAAAATCGAAATTATCTGGCAAAGATTCGTACAAAACGCCTTATGACGAAGCGAAAGCAAGTCTGAAAGCCTTGGATGCTAAGAAATATTTGAAACGTGGTGAACAAAAAGAATATTACACGCAATTATCATTTATTGTAAGACGATATTTAGGACGTATTTATAACTTTTCGGCATTAGAAATTTTGTCGGATGATTTGGTAAAATATGTTGCGACAAAACCAGATGTTTTACCAGAAGATGTGCAGAAATTTAAACAATTTTTGTTCGATGCTGATTTGGTAAAATTCGCAAAACAAGAATTTGATGAACCAACAAATATTTCGCACCGAAATTGGGTAGATGAATTTGTAGATCGTGTAAAACCATTAGAAATTCCGGAGAACGAAGATTTGAAAAAAGATCAAGTGACGGGAGAAAAATATAAACAGTTTAATAACAATTAGGAATGCTAAATTTTGAGTTTCAAAATCCTTGGATCTTACTCTTATTGCTTGCTTTGCCTTTCTTTATTTTCAGAGAAATTCGCAAAACGAGCCAGAAAAAAGCATCCTTAAAATTACCTTCGCTCAAAGCATTTGGAGGTGCAAAAAGTTCGTTAGCGACGTACAAACCACTTTTATTTTTGATGCGAATTATCGCAATGGCTTTGTGCATTGTTGCCTTGGCTCGTCCGCGTTATGTAGATGTTACAACAAAAGTAAAATCGGACGAAGGAGTTGATATTTTATTGACTGTAGATACGTCGTTGAGTATGTTAGCGCGCGATTTGAAACCAGATCGTTTAACTGCGTTAAAAGAAGTTGCAAAAGACTTTTCACTTGGAAGAAAAACGGACAGAGTTGGTTTGGTCGAATATTCTGGAGAAGCTTTGACACGTGTTCCATTAACAACAGATCGTGATGTTTTGACGCAAGAAATTGAAATGTTACATTCAGGTAGTTTGGCTGATGGAACAGCAATTGGAGTTGGTTTAGCAACAGCTGTTAATCATCTCAAAAATAGTAAGGCAAAATCTAAAGTAGTTATTTTGATTACAGATGGTGTTGAAAGTGTAAATCCTTCTGGAGATTTAATGTATGTTTCGCCAAGACAAGCCGCTGATATTGCAGCAGAGAAAGGAATAAAAGTGTATACAATTGGTATTGGAACAAACGGAATGGCACCTATGCCTGTTGGTTACGATATGTTAGGTGATTATGTTTTTGAGATGCGTCCTGTACAAATTGACGAAAAATTGTTAGAAGAAGTTGCAGATAAAACGGGAGGTTTATATTTCCGTGCAACAAACAATGAAAGTTTGAAAAACATTTATGACGAAATTGACAAACTTGAAAAAACAGAAATTAACGAAGTCAAATATTATAATTATACCGAATTGTTTGCACGATTCTTATTGCCTGCATTCATCATTTTGGTATTAGAAGCCATTTTACGAAGAACCGTTTTTAAAGAATTAATCTAATGCAGTGGGGAGAATTACATAATATTTGGTTGATGATTTTATTGTTTATCGTTATATTTTTATCGATAACAGTATTTCAATGGCGCGAACGTGTAAAGAAAACATTTGCAGATAAAGAATTATTTCCATTTGTTTTTCCAATCACATCTTCAAAGCGTTATGGCTTCAAAATTATTGCATTTTGTGTGGCTTTATTTTTAATGGTCATTGCATTGATGGATCCACTTTATGGTGAACGAGATGTGCAAGTAAAACGCGAAGGAATTGATATGGTTTTTTTGTTAGATTTATCAAGTTCGATGAATGCACAAGATGTCGCTCCTTCTCGTTTAGAAAAAGCAACAAAATTAATCACAGAAACATTACATCAATTAGGCGGAGATCGAGCTTCTTTGGTTGCGTTTGCAGCGAATGCTTACACAATTTCTCCATTGACAAATGATTATGCTGCAATCGAAAGTTATTTGCAAAATGTTAATACTGAGTTAATTTCGAGTCAAGGAACAAATTACTTAAATGCGATTCAGGAAGCTGCAAAAACATTCAAAGGATCGGCGAATACAAGTAGATTAATTGTGTTAATTTCGGATGGAGAAGACAACGAAAATACAGTTAATCAAGCATCTAAAATAGCAAAAGATAACGGAATTCATATTGTAACAGTTGGTGTTGGAACAGATAAAGGAGCTCCAATTCCGATGTATTACAATGGCTACGCTGAAGACTATAAAAAGGACGAAACAGGTTCTATAGTTATTACAAAATTAGAAGATAAAAATCTTCGCGAATTGGCACAAGATACAAACGGAACTTACATTCATTTGGATAATACGCAAGATGCATTATCTGCATTATCAATGTATAAAGCCCGATTAGATAAAAACGAAATTGCTAACTCTACAACAAGAGATATGAATCATATTTATCAGTGGTTTTTAGCGGTTGCGGTTTGTTTACTTTTTGTGGAATTATTAACATCTGAATATAAGATTTTTAACAAAAAGAAATAGTAAGTTTGTATGGTAAAATGATGTACTTTTTAAAACAAATAGGATTTTTAGGAATAATGCTTTTATCCGTTTTTGGTTATAGTCAATCGAAAGCGAAAAGCTACATTATTGAAGGAAACGAGTATTATCAAAAAGGAAAATTTGATAATGCAGAAGTTGCCTACAAGAAAGCTGCCATGGAAGATCCAACTTCTGTCAAAGCAAATTACAATTTAGGAAATGCTTTATTTCAACAAAAACGTTACAAAGAAAGTATAGCGCATTACAAACGTTCTGCTGAAATATCAAAAACGAATAATGATAAACATTTAGCTTATCACAATTTGGGAAATGCTTTTATGCAGGAAAAAGATTATCAAAATGCTGTTGATAATTACAAACAAGCCTTACGAAATGATCCAAAAGATGATGCAACACGTTACAACTATGCATTAGCAAAAAAAATGTTAGAAAAAGAACGTGAGAAACAAAAAGATCAAAATAATAAGGATAATAAAGATCAAAACAAACAAGATCAAAATAATCAGCAAAAACAACAACAGCAGCAAAATAAACAGAATCAACAAAACCAAAATAACCAAAAGCAAAATCAGAATCAATCTCAACAACAACAATCTGATCAGCAGAAACAGCAAAATCAAGGAGGAAATCCGAAAGCTGGTGGTGAAAATGGAAACAATAAAGGACAAGGAAATAATCAATCTCCAGAAATCAAACAAGGAAATAATGGAGACGGAAAAGAACAAGATAATGCAAAGAATAATTTGGGAGACGGTTTGCTAAAAGCATTGCAAAATCAGGAAGCCAAAACCCAACGAAAAATTATTCAACAAAAAGCAGAAAAACAACGAACAACAACATCTAAGGATTGGTAATGACAACGACAAGCGTTTTAAATAGCTTTTTAGTGTTTGCCTTAACGTCTATCACAGCGTTAGCACAACAAATTTCTTTTAAATCTGATGCAGACAAAACGCAGGTCAGTTTAGGAGAAGCATTTAGCGTGGGCTTTTTTATCGAATCTAATACAGATAGTTATTCGATTGATCAACCAATGAAATATCCTCCACATAATGGATTACAAATTGTAGGTGAACAACGCTCGCAAAATGTTTCTTATGTGAATGGAAAAGGAGTGATAGAAGAAGGAATTATCCTTGCTTTTGTTGCTGAAAAAGAAGGTAAATACCACATTGGAGCTGCTAAGATTGTGATTAATGGAAAAACCTATACATCGAAACCTGTCGATGTTGTAGTGAAAGGAACAGGATTGACGCACAATAATTTTAGAAGTAATACTTCTCAACCAGTCTTTCTGCAAAGTAAAGTTTCGAAAACGAATCCTTATGTAAACGAACAAGTTGGTTTATCAGTAAAATTATACGTAAAAGATTTATCTTATCTTAATCGTAAACAAAACTTTCGTCAAGGAAATTTAGACGGATTAAGCCCAAAAATAGTTAAAAGTTCTCCCGAAAATATCAAGCAAGAAATTGTAGGAGGAAAACAATATTTCTCTGAAGAAATTGCACGTTATTATGTTTTTCCTCAAAAACCAGGAAAGATAGAAATTGATCCGTTTTCGGTAGATGTGGTGTTACCAACAACATATGGTGCGGAGCCTGTAGAAGTGCGTAGTAATCCAGTTGTGATTAATGCAAAAGCGCTTCCAGAAGAAGGAAAACCAAAGAATTTTAGCGGTGCAGTTGGTCAATTTAAAATGAATGCTTCGGTTGATAAAAAAGAAGTTGCTACCAATGAAAGTGTAAATTTTGATGTCGAAATTATTGGAACAGGAAACTTTAATACCATTAATTTACCTGAAATTACAACACCAAAAAATTTAGAAAAATTTGCGCCGAAAAAACGTGATGCATATAAAACCTATGATACAGGAATGAAAGGAAAAGTTGCTGAGCAAACAGTTCTTGTACCAAATTTTGGAGGAGAATATACGATTTCGCCTGTAGAATTTAGTTATTTCGATCCTGTTAAAGAGAAATATGTAACCTTGAAATCAGATTCGATTAATTTGTCTGTTTCAGGTTCTAAAACTTCTTCTGCAACTGCTATGGCATCTAATTCACCAGATTCGACAATTTCTGAAAAAATAGAAGAAATGACGAATGATGTAAAAGAAGGAAAAAGCGGTTGGTTGTGGTTAACAGGTGGCTTAATTGCATTGAGTGCCGGAAGTTTATTTTTGATGAGAAAGAAAAATAATTCGACACAAAAGCAAACAATAGAACCAAAAATAAAACCGCTTAACGAGCAAAATAATTACGAAGCTTTTCAACCAAAAACAGAAACCCAAAAGTTTACTTTGGTTGAAAAACCAACGATAAATTCGAATCAAATTTCTGCTGAATTAGATGAATTGAAGCAAAAAATAAACGTTGAAGACCAAAAAGATTTTTATCAATTACAAGAAAATATTTTGTGTAATGCCGCGCTATTAAAAACGAATACAGATTTAGCTCATTTTTCTGACGAGGTGATTGCAAATAAATTGATCGAAAATGGTGTGAGCGAATTAGCTGTAGAACAATGGAAATTGTTGCTGAACAACGCACGACAAGCTAAATATGCCCTTGGTGGTTTGCATCAAAATTTAGAAGAAGTTTTCGAAGCAACGCTAAATATTTCCGAAGAATTATTACGAAAATAAATTTCAAGTTTTTTAGATAGTAAAAGGGACAATCTCAGTTTTGAGTTGTCCCTTTTATTTTACAATTCATTCATCATATTTTACAATTCGGTAACATATAATTTCAAACGAAAAGTGTTTGTAAGAACTTTGACTCAACAAATTAAAAAACACAAATGATGAAAACAATTTTCTTAACAATCGCAATTTTATTCACTGTATCAACTTTTGCACAAAATAAATTTGAATCAGATATGAATAAAACTTTAACGGAATGGAACAAAGGAAATCATTCTTCTGAAGTTAATTTTAAGCAATTAATAAATGATTATCCAAATGAATGGTTGCCTAAATATTACTTGACTTTTTCTGAAGTTTTGAAAACGTTCGAATCAAAAGATATTACTAAAAATGAAGAAATTCTTTTGAATGTAAAAACTCAAATCGATGATTTAGTCAGAAATAATCCATTAAATGTAGAAATTCTCAATTTAAAAGCCTTGTATTTAACAGCAGAAATTGTGCAGAATCCAATGCAAAATGGAGCAATTTATTATCCAGAAGTAGTACAAATCTATCAAAAATCGTTGATGTTAGACCCTACTAATCCGCGTTCTGTTTTAGGTTTGGCTGAGTTCAATATCAATGCTGCAAAATATAGCGGAATGGATATTACACAAGATTGTAAAAATGTAAAAAAATCTTTAGCTTTATTCGATACTGAAAAGCCAAAGAATAATGAACCGATATGGGGAAAAGATCGTGCCGAAGCCTTGTTGAATAACGAATGTAAAAACGTACTATAATGATAGCTTTAGTTGCACAATTTATTCACGAAATTATTTTTTGGTTAATTAATTTGATTGCTTGATATGGAACCATATAATAAAAGATTAATAACAATTTTTTCTATTCTAATTTCATTGATATTATTTATATATATATTAAATGAAAGTGAATCGGTATATCCTATAACATCATCTTTTGAGTTAGGTAAATTAGTTGGTCATTCTACGAAATTTATAGCCTTAGGATTTATTGTTTACAAATTCATTGAGGGAATTATTGTTTCTGACAAAAAGTTAATTGTTCGTAATATTTTGATTCTATTTGTAATCAATGTTTTGATTTATAGCGTGATATTTTTTACATCTCCAAATGTATCATTCAATCAATTTTTTCATCCAGAAGCTATCAAATATTTTATCGGATATTTTTCGTTCAGTGTTGCAGCATCTTTTGTGAATACAAGCGTTTTTAATGAATATAGAACAGATGTACCAGATTCGCCTAAACCAGAAAAAGTTTTAAGAAAGTATTTTTTACGTTCTATTATTTATACGTTGGTATTGTATTATGTATTCGTGGAGTTTGCGAATCTCCTTTTGCAGAAATATATTTTTTACGATCAATCGATCAATTATCTTTTAGTTGCAGTTATCACGGTTTTCTTTTTGTTTTTATTCTTTATTATCGATCGAAAAAAAAATAAATTAGAACGTAAAATTGTCATAGAATCAACAAAAGCAGAAACAGCAACTGCACAATTCGAAACCTTAAAAAATCAATTAGACCCACATTTTTTATTCAATAGTTTGAATGTTTTAACTGGTTTAATAGAAGAGAATCCAGAGAATGCAATAGATTTTACAACATCACTTTCTAAGATTTATCGATATGTTTTAGAACAAAAAGACAAAGAAGTTGTGTCGATTCAAGAAGAAATAAATTTTGCAAAAACCTATGTCAACCTTCTAAAATTAAGATTTGAAAATAGCATCGATTTCGAAATTGAACAAATAACTTTCTCTGAAACCGAATTTATTGTGCCACTTTCTTTGCAGATTTTATTAGAAAACACAATCAAACATAATGTGGTTTCGGAACAAAAACCATTAAAAATTAAAATTTATAAAAAAGATAATTATTTGATAATTGAAAATTCTTTCCAACCAAAAGAAACCATAAAAGATTCGACAGGAATTGGACTGAAAAATATTATTAATCGTTATCAATTAATTTCTAATCGAGAAGTAGATATCGAAAAAAATGAACAAATATTTCGTGTAGAACTTCCCATATTAACACAAAAAAATAAAACTATGAATACACAAAATTTTGACGAACAACAAGCTTATCAACGTGCAATAGAACGCGCAAAAGAATTGAAAAAGTTTTATGCACATTTAGGAACTTATATTGTAATGAGTTTATTCTTTTTTATTCTCAATTTAGTTACAAGTAACGGGCATTGGTGGTTTTATTGGCCAGTTTTAGGTTGGGGATTGGGCGTAGCGCTAAATGCTGTAAAAGTTTTTGCGTATGGTTCTGGTTGGGAAGAAAATAAAGCCAAAGAAATCTTGGAAAAAGAGCAAAATAAAAAGTGGCAATAATCAGTGATGAAAATACTAATTATAGAAGATGAAAAGCCTGCTGCGCGTTTATTAAAGCGACGTGTAGAAAAATTGGGTTATCAAATACATGAAATGTTGCATTCTGTAGAAGAAAGTGTGACGTGGTTGAAAACGAATCCAAATCCTGATTTAATTTTTCTGGATATTCAGTTATCAGATGGGTTATCATTTGAGATTTTTAATCAAGTAGATGTTTCGTCTGCGATTATTTTTACGACTGCTTATGACGAATATGTATTGAAAGCGTTTAAACTAAACTCGGTTGATTATTTGTTGAAACCTGTTGATGAAGAGGAATTGAAGTTTGCTATTGAAAAATTTGAAAGACAATTTCAGCAAGCATCTTCAAGTTTCAATCTAAATGAATTGAAAAGTCTTTTTTCGAATAATCAAACAGAAAAATTTAAAGAACGTTTTTCGATTAAAATAGGAACATCAATCAAAATTATAGAAATCGATAATATCGAATGTTTTTTTAGCGAAAACAAAGCAACGTATATTCATACAAAAGAAAACCGAAATTATTTGGTAGATTTTTCGTTGGATAAAGTGGAAGAACAAATCGACCCGAAAAAGTTTTTTAGAATTAATCGTAGTCAAATCATCCAAATCGATTCGATTAAAGAAATTACAATGTATTCTAATTCAAGATTAAAAATAATTTTGAATACTTACAATGAACAAGATATGATTGTGAGTCGCGAAAAAGTGGCAGATTTTAAGAATTGGTTGGATTAAGAATTGATTTATTGCTTTTTTATGAAAAATTGTTCATAAAAACTTCTATTTTTGCATCAACCAATTAATTATAACTAAATACGAATGGAAAATATAATATCATTTTTTCAGAAATTCTCTTTCAATCAAATCGGAACAACTTTCGCCGTACTTTTTGCAGTTATCGATATTTTAGGAAGTATTCCAATTATTGTAGGAATTCGGAGCAAAGTTGGACATATTCAGTCCGAAAAAGCCTCGATTGCAGCAGGAATTATGATGATTTCGTTTTTGTTTTTCGGAACAAAAATTTTGAAATTAGTTGGTGTTGATGTTCAGTCATTTGCTGTGGCTGGTGCATTTGTGATTTTTATCATCGCTATTGAAATGATTTTGGGAATTGAAATCCAAAAAGGAGTCGAATCTAACTCTGCATCCATCGTTCCTATTGCGTTTCCGTTAGTTGCAGGTGCAGGATCGTTGACAACTGTACTTTCGCTTCGTTCGCAGTTTGCAGATATTAACATTGTGATAGCGATTATATTAAATATGTTAATCGTATATTTGGTGCTGAAATTCGCAGGAAAACTCGAAAAATGGATGGGACCTGGCGTTTTATCGGTGCTGAAAAAAGTATTTGGAGTAATTTTATTGTCAATCGCAATCAAATTATTTACTTCAAATATTGGTGCATTGTTTATGAATGAAATTAAAATTTAAAAATTCATTATCTAATGAAAACATATATTTATATCGCGACAATCGTTTTGTTGATAGGTTTAGGTTACAACCTATATGAGATGGATTATAAAGCTGGTTTTATGGCTGAAGAAAACTTTCGTAGCGTTTTAGGAATTGGAGCATCAGTTTGTGGATTAATTTTAGTATCTGTATACTTTAGTTTTTTCAGATTGCAAGCAAATCTTAAGAAATAAACAGTTTTACAACTTATAATAAATGAAAAAGATTAATCCTAGGATTAATCTTTTTTTGTTTGTATCGCTTCGTTTAATTTTTCTAATAAAGTTTTGACAGATTGTTCGATTACTTCAAAAGGTTGATGTTTTGTAGAAGTATAAATCATCACCAAATCAACCGAATAATTTTCATTAGGTTCAAGTAACAATTTATTCAATCTGTAAGCTTCTTTAGCACGACGTTTCAATAAATTTCGATCAACCGCGTGTTTGAATTTTTTTTTCCCAACGCTCACTGCTACCCTTATATTGTAATCCGCTTTCGGCTTGATTTTGTAGACAAATCTAATCGGATGAGAAACACATGTTTTTCCATCAGAAAACAATTCATCGAATGCTTTTCTGCTTTTAAGTTTCTCATTCTTACCAAAAGTCAATTTCATATTGCTAAATTCTACGTAAATTTGTAATTGCAAAAGTAAGTATTCTAAAAAGTTTTAGAATTATGTAACTTTGAAAATAATTTATTTTTATTAAAACAAAAAAAAAGAAGAATATGTATCCAGCAGAAATAGTAATGCCGATGAAGGCTCAGTTAACTTCTAATGGTTTCGAAGATTTAACTACTCCAGAACAAGTAGAAGCAGCAATCAAACAAGAAGGGACAACTTTGGTAATGGTAAACAGTGTTTGTGGTTGTGCTGCAGGTGCTGCACGCCCGGGTGTTGTAATGTCGTTGAATAATGAAAAAGTTCCAACACATTTAACAACAGTTTTCGCAGGATTTGATAAAGATGCCGTAGCAAAAGCGCGTGAGTTTTTTGCACCATTTCCTCCAAGTTCTCCAGCTGTAGCTTTGTTCAAAGATGGTGAATTAGTACATATGTTAGAGCGTCATCATATCGAAGGACACTCTGCAGATGCTATTGCAGAAAATTTAAAAGCTGCTTACAACGAGTTTGCTTAATACGATATAAATCATATTAGGATTTATTTAACCCGTAATAATTGTGATTATGGGGTTTTTATTTTTATTGTTTAAAATTTTGTATTCTTAATGTAATTGTTTAGTTTTATTCCATATTAAACAGAAATAACACTAAAAATTAATAATTATGAAGAAAATTTTTACGCTTTTATCAATTATCGCCTTATCTTCTGCTACTTTCGCTCAACAAAAAGAGAAAGCAGTAAAAACTTTATTAGATTTTGAAGGTAATGTATTAAAATCTAATACAAAAACTGATAATTTAAATAAAAAAGCTGTTGATTTATCAATAGGGTTTGAAGTTTCTGAAGGGTATAAACTTGGAGATATTAATAAACAAAATGGTTGGTCTGTTACAGGAACTAATGCTGAAGGGACAGCATTTGTTCAAAATCAAAACATTGTTAGTGATAAATTTCATGGAGGAGCATTATCATTTTTAGCGGCAAAAGATACACGTTATGGAAAACAATCTTCTGCAATTGTGGGAGGGTTTTATTCAAAAGGAGCTGAATCATTAGACGATGTAGAGGTTTATGTAATGGTTGGAATTGATAACGTATCATCATATATATTTTCAACGGTAAATAATGCAGCAGAATCATATGTTGACCAGATAAGAATTATTGGGAAAGGAAATATTTCGGTTGCCGATTATGAAGTTGGACAATATGCAGATACAGGTTTTGTAGCTTCAGCAAATACATGGTATAAATTATCAATAAAATATAATACGAAAGATAATAAAGTAGAATACTTTGTTGATGACGAATTAGCATATGAGCGTTTTCCTAGTGATGTAGCATCAGAAATGATTACAGATGAAATTCGTGTTACACACGATAATGCTGCAACAACAACTAAAATTTATGCAGATGATATTAAAATAGGTGCTGGTTCTTTAGCTACTTCTGAAGTAAATAAAACTACAAAAGTTAAAGTTTATCCAAATCCTACGTCAGATTTTGTAAAAATAAATAATCCATCATCAGAAAAAATTGAATCAATTACAATTGGAGATCTTACAGGAAGAACAGTAAAGTATGTTGATATTAAATCATCAACAATCGATGTTCAATCTTTACCAAGTGGAGTTTATCTTTTAAAAATCAAAACAGATAAAGGAATGAAAATTGAAAAAATCATCAAAAAATAATTTTTGAAAAATATTTTTATACAATTATAGAAAAGTGGAGCAATTTGTTCCACTTTTTTTATGTTCAAAATTCTTATAAAAAAGAGTTTTATAAATTTTAATTCGAGGAAAAGTTTAAAAACCTGAATTAACATCATAACATAAAATATATCATATCAAATTGATTGCTAAACCTATGAAATAGAGAAAAATGTATCAAAATAATCTGTAAATTAGCAATTCGAAATTTTTTAATATATTATTTGATAAACAAATGAGAATAGCAGTCGTAGGCGCTACCGGAATGGTCGGCAGAGTTATGCTCCAAGTTTTGGAAGAAAGAAATTTTCCAATCACTGAAATTATACCCGTAGCATCAGAAAGATCAATAGGAAAAACTATTGAGTACAAAGGAAAGGAATACAAAATTGTATCAATGCAGGATGCTGTAGAAATGCGAGCTGATATCGCAATCTTTTCAGCAGGTGGAGAAACTTCCAAACAGTGGGCGCCTAAGTTTGCAGAAGTTGGAACAACTGTAATTGACAATTCATCGGCTTGGAGAATGGATCCAGATCGTCCGTTGATTGTACCAGAAATTAATGCAGATATTTTAACAACAAATGATAAAATTATCGCAAATCCTAACTGTTCAACGATTCAATTGGTAATGGTTCTTAATCCTTTACACAAAAAATACGGAATTAAACGTGTAGTTGTTTCTACTTATCAATCAGTTACGGGAACAGGTAAAGATGCTGTGGAGCAATTGAATGGAGAAATTGAAGGACGTGATGTAGCGAAAGTTTATCCATACCAAATTTTCAAAAATGCATTGCCTCATTGTGATGTGTTTGATGAAGAAACAGGTTATACAAAAGAAGAATTGAAATTGACTCGTGAGCCTCGTAAAATTATGCGTGTGGATGAAATGAATATTACAGCTACTGCGGTTCGTGTTCCTGTGCAAGGAGGACATTCGGAGTCGGTGAATATTGAATTTGAGAATGATTTTGATTTAGCCGAAGTTCGCAAATTATTAGCTGAACAGGAAGGTGTAACAGTACAAGATAATCCAGACACAAATACTTATCCAATGGCTTTCTATTCAGAAGGGAAAGACGATGTTTTTGTAGGACGTATCCGTCGTGATTTATCTCAACCAAATGCATTAAATTGTTGGATTGTTGCGGATAATTTACGCAAAGGAGCAGCTACAAATGCGGTTCAAATTGCAGAATATCTAGTAAAACATAATTTAGTTGGATAATATTTTCAATTAAAAACTTATATAAAGTCGCTCTTGTAGCGACTTTTTTATGTTTAATGAATAAGTTTTCAGAACTTTAACAAATATTTTACGCTATCAAAGCAACCATAAGCGTAATTTTCGCATCTAAACACTGAGAAAGAAAAAGTATTTTGGACGAAAAACAACTCATAAAAGCTTGTATCAACAATGATTCGAAAGCACAGCGGATGCTTTACGAAAAATATGATGCGCGATTTTTTGCGGTTTGTAAACGTTATTTTACCGATATACAACAAGCGGAAGATGCGTTGGTAAAAGGTTTTTTGAAGATTTTTCAGAATCTTGAAAATTATTCGTTCGAAGGAAGTTTTGAAGGATGGATGCGAAGAATTATGATTAATGAATGTTTGATGGAGTTGCGGAAAAATAAAATTTTTCACCTTAATGTAGACGATTACTCCTCTTCTATTTCATCTAATCAAGAAGCTTCGCAACAAATCGAAGAAGATGATGTGATGAAACTCCTCGATTATCTACCCGAAGGCTGTCGTCTCGTGTTTACCCTTTACGTTATTGAGGGATATAAGCACAAAGAAATTGCCGAAAGTTTGGGCATTACAGAAGGAACATCTAAATCGCAACTTAATTTAGCGAAGACGAAATTGAAGGATATGTTAAGTAAGAATGAAAATATAAAATCAAATTTATCGTGAACACAAACGATCCAATAGAAGATTTATTTCGATCAAGAAGTAACGAAACTGTCGGCGAAAAGCCGAGTGATTTGGTGTGGAAACGTATTGAATCTGGTTTGCAGAAGGAGGAAAAGAAGAAGAAACCTATTCGCGAATTTGTTTCGAGTGTATGGTTTTCTGCTGCCGTTTTTGCGTTGATAGCGATTCCTTACTTTGTACTTTTTATCGAGAATATTAATACTGAAAATAGAGAAAATTCACTTGAAATTGTCAAAACAAATGTCCCAGTTATCGAGCAATCGCCTGCTGAACAAGAAGAAATAGTGGTTTTGGAATCGAAAGATAAAGATTTGGAAAAACCTCTAGAAATAGTAAAGAATGATAAAGTTACAAAAGAGCCTGTTTATAAAGTAATTGAAGGACATTCTGCTGGTACAATTGATGATGAAGGATATTTTCCTCAATTATCTAAAGCGTCTGCACCAAATGCTCCGGTTGCTTTATCAGCACCGCAAGCGATGGAAGTTCGTTCTAAGGTTTTAGATTCCATAGAAAAAGAAAGTCAATATGCTAAAGCAAATAGTCAAAATTTTGGTTCTATAAAAGATTCAGTTATTTCGGATAAGTTAGCAGGGAAAGCTTCTGGTGTTGTAGTCGCAAATGGTGTAAGTAGACAAAATGCTAAATTAAAAGATACTTCTGATGTGATGAAAATGACGGTTGTTGCAGAAGAACGTGCTGCGAATACATCATTAGAAACAGCTTCGGTGATGGAAGTTTCGCCAAAAAAATCTGTAATTGACAAATCTGCAATTGTTTATAAACCTTTAAAGTTTACAGTAAAATCGGATATTTTACGTACTAATTTTAAATTACAAAAGAAATTAAAAAATAAAATTTCGTTTGAAAGTACAACCAATAATCTTGTCATTACATTCGAAAAAGTAAATGATAAAATTGTTTTAACAACAAACGAACCAAAGGTTGATGCGACGCTTTTGGGAGTTTTGGAAAAAAATAAAAAAGAAATATTTAAATATTATAATAAATAGAGATTAAAAAAAGGTTCGCTTTTAGCGAACCTTTTTTTAATTATTTCCATATAAATTTATTGCATTTTCTTTGTCTTGATTCATCGCGATGATTAAATCATCTAACGAATCAAATTTCTTTTCATCTCGCAAATGTCCTAAAAATTCAAGGCGAATTGTTTCTCCATAAATTTCTCGATCAAAATCCAAAATATTCACTTCTATTCGATGTTCACGAGAATTGGTAACCGTTTCTCTAAATCCGATGCTTAATAAACCTAAATATTTTTGATTATCCACAAAAACATCAACGGCATAAACGCCATCTTTTGGAATTAATTTATTGGGATCAACTTGTAAATTAGCGGTAGGAAAACCAAGTGTACGACCAATTTTGTCACCATGAACAACTTCTCCAGAAAGCGGATATTGATAGTTCAACGCTTTATTCGCATACGCGATATTTCCTTCGATAAGTGCATTTCTAATTTTTGTAGAACTCACCGCCACATCATTTTCTTCGACAGCTTGCAATTGAATCAAATTGAAACCATATTTTTTCGAAAGAACTTGTAATTGTTCAAAATTTCCTTCTCTATTTTTCCCGAAATGATGATCGTAGCCAATCACTAGCGTATCAATATTAATTTTATCAACCAATAAATTCTTGACAAATTCGACAGAAGTTACTTGCGAAAAATCTTTTGTAAACGCTTGAATAATCAAATGTTCTAACCCAAATTGACGCAAAACATTTTCTTTTTCCTCTAAAGTGTTCAAAAATTTAAGATCACAATTTGGTTGTAAAACCATTCGAGGATGTGGATTAAAAGTAATCAAAACACTTTTTCCATCAATTTCTTTTGCAATTGTATTGAGTTGTTTTAGAATAGATTGGTGTCCAATGTGCACACCATCAAACATGCCCAAAGTAAGGACAGGACGTTTGATTGGTTTGATTTCTTCTAAGGATTGATAAACGTTCACTAAAAATGATTTTGCACAAAATTAAGGCTTTCAAATCGAACTTCAAATCTATTTTTAATTTCCTTTGATTGTAATATTCTGATTACTAATCAAAATATTATGACAAAAATCTTAAAAAGTATATAAATTATACAATGTTTTTAACTTACCTTTGCACCCAAATAAAATAAACTAAATCATTTCATATAATGGCAAATCAAAAGAAAGGTAAGATTGCACAGGTTATTGGACCTGTAATTGACGTTATTTTTGATAACGCAGAAGGCCTTCCAAATATTTATGATGCATTAGAGGTTCCTCGTCAAGGAAAAGAAACATTAATTCTTGAAGTTGAGCAACACATCGGTGAAGATACTGTACGTTGTATCGCAATGGATAGTTCTGATGGTTTACAAAGAGGTCAAGAAGTTATCGCTTTAGGAAAACCAATTATGGTTCCTATCGGAGAAAACATCAAAGGACGTGTATTTAATGTAGTTGGAGATGCTATTGATGGTTTAGGGAATTTAGACAAAGAAAATGGTTTACCTATTCACCGTCCAGCTCCAAAATTCGAAGAATTATCAACATCTGCAGAAGTTTTATTTACAGGTATTAAAGTAATTGACTTAGTAGAGCCATACGTAAAAGGTGGTAAAATTGGTTTATTTGGTGGTGCCGGAGTAGGTAAAACAGTATTAATTCAGGAGTTGATGAACAACATCGCAAAAGGACACGGAGGTTTATCTGTATTCGCTGGTGTTGGTGAGCGTACTCGTGAAGGTAATGACTTAATGCGTGAGATGATTGAAGCTGGATTAATTAATTACGGTGAAGATTTCATGCACTCTATGGAAGGTGGATCTTGGGATTTATCTAAAGTAAACAGTGAAAACATGAAAGAGTCTAAAGCAGCTTTCGTTTTCGGACAAATGAATGAACCTCCAGGTGCACGTGCTCGTGTTGCTTTAACAGGTTTAACATTAGCTGAATATTTCCGTGATGGAGATGGACAAGGTCAAGGACGTGACGTATTATTCTTCGTAGATAATATCTTCCGTTTTACACAAGCAGGTTCTGAGGTTTCTGCCCTATTAGGACGTATGCCATCAGCCGTAGGTTATCAGCCAACATTAGCAACTGAAATGGGTGCTATGCAAGAGCGTATTACATCTACTAAAAACGGATCTATTACTTCTGTACAAGCGGTATATGTACCTGCCGATGATTTAACTGACCCTGCGCCAGCTACGACTTTCGCGCACTTAGATGCTACAACGGTATTAGATCGTAAAATTGCTTCATTAGGTATTTACCCAGCGGTAGATCCATTGAACTCTACATCTCGTATCTTATCACCAGCAATTATTGGTAAAGAACATTACGAAACAGCACAACGTGTAAAAGAAATCTTACAACGTTACAATGCTTTACAAGATATTATCGCGATTTTAGGTATGGAAGAGTTATCAGAAGAGGATAAATTAGTTGTACACCGTGCACGTCGTATCCAACGTTTCTTATCTCAACCATTCCACGTTGCAGAACAGTTTACAGGTATCCCAGGTGTTTTAGTAGACATCAAAGATACAATCAAAGGATTCAACATGATCTTAGATGGTGAAGTTGACCAATATCCTGAGGCTGCATTCAACTTACGTGGTACAATCGAAGAAGCGATTGAAGCTGGAGAAAAAATGTTAGCAGAAGCTAAATAATATAATTTAACCATATAAAGAGTGCTTACGTTTCTTTTCTTTTTGAAAGTTGCTAAGTACTCTTTTTTTTAAAAACAATAGGATTATGCACTTACAAATTATTACGCCAGAATTCGTAGTTTTCGATGCAGAAGTAGATGCTGTTACTTTACCAGGTAAAGATGGTGAATTTCAGTTATTAAATAACCACGCTCCTATCGTTGCAACTTTAGGTGAAGGAACAATTAAAATTAAAGTTCACAAAAAAACTTTCGAAGATTTCGATAATCAATCTGGCAAAGTTTACACTTCTCCATCAAACGAATCTACATTATTGTTAGATATCAAAGGAGGAACAATTGAAATGAGCAATAATAAAGTAATCGTTTTAGCAAACTAATTACTTTTTTATCATAAAACTTAAAAGGAGATCAATTTTGATCTCCTTTTTTTATATTTTCTACTTAATATTCTCTTTTTTACTTCAAATTTTATTCTGTTTAAATCCTTTTTATAGATTTCGAAAGAAATATTTTTAGCTTTTTGGTATAAATATTCTTTTTAAATTAAGTTTATAGATTTATTTTCTAAAAACAAAATGTAAATTTCATTATTCAGAAAATTATTCTAATTTCACATCAAATATAAAACTACAAAATGTAGTTAGAAATGAATAATTTTTAAAGATGAAGTACAATTCTAAAAAACATTCTTTTGGACACGGTGTCCTGCTTCAGAGCATCTATAATTGTATCAATAGTAAAATTCGAATGTGCAGCTGCTAATTTCAGCTAACTAACCTACCCTACTATTTATTAATCGTAGTCACATTCAAAACAATTTTATTATGTCAACAGAAAAACAATTACATTTCGATACTTTACAAGTACACGCAGGTCAGGAAGTAGACCCAACAACAGGCTCTCGCGCTGTTCCAATTTATCAAACATCTTCTTATGTATTTAATGATGCCGAACACGGAGCAAATTTATTTGCTTTGAAAGAATTTGGTAACATTTACACAAGAATTCAGAATCCAACAACCGACGTATTCGAAAAACGTATTGCTGCGCTGGAAGGAGGTGTTTCAGCATTAGCAGTTTCATCGGGACAAGCGGCACAATTTATTGCTTTAAATAATATTTTAGAATCAGGAGATAATTTTGTTTCAGCTTCTAATCTTTATGGCGGAACATATAATCAATTCAAAGTTGGTTTTAAGCGTTTAGGTGTTGATGTTCGCTTTGCTGAAGATGAAGATCCAGCTAAAATTGAATCATTAATTGATGAAAATACAAAAGCGATTTATGCAGAAACGATAGGAAATCCGAGTTTTAATGTTCCAGATTTTGAAGCAATCGCTGTAATTGCGAAGAAACATAATATTCCATTTATTGTGGATAACACATTTGGTGCGGGCGGTTATATTTTCAAACCTTTAGAACATGGAGCAAATGTTGTTGTAGAATCTGCAACAAAATGGATCGGTGGACATGGAACTTCGATTGGTGGAGTTATCGTGGATGGCGGAAATTATGATTGGGGAAATGGTAAATTTCCACAATTTTCTGAACGATCAGAAGGTTATCATGGTTTAGTTTTTTCCGATGTTTTTGGAGTGAATGGTCCTTTTGGGAATATTCAGTTTATTATTCGTGCTCGTGTTGAAGGTTTGCGTGATTTTGGTCCCGCAATTTCACCGTTCAATTCTTTTTTATTGTTACAAGGTTTAGAAACGTTGTCGTTAAGAGTTCAGAAACATTTGGACAATACGTTAGAAATTGCGCGTTGGTTAGAACTTCATCCGCAAGTTGAAAAAGTGAATTATCCTGGATTAATTACTTCTCCAACTCATCATTTGGCAAAAAAATATTTGAAAAATGGTTTCGGAGCTGTTTTATCATTCCAAATTAAAGGTGATGCAGACAAAGCGAATCAATTTATTGATAGTTTAGAATTTATTAGTCATTTGGCAAATGTTGGCGATGCAAAATCGTTAATTATTCATCCTTCTGCAACAACTCATCAACAACTGAGCGATGATGAACAAAAATCTGCTGGAGTTTTTCCAGGATTATTGCGTCTTTCTGTCGGAATCGAATATATTGATGATATCAAAAATGATCTTCAACAAGCTTTTGATAAAATTAAGTAAACAAAGTATTTTAGCTATAAATTAATTCAGTGAATTTTCATCAATATAATTATACAAAACCATTTCAATTAGAAAATGGTCAAATTCTCGAAAATTTAACCATTGCTTATCATACAGCTGGAACATTGAATCCCGAAAAAAACAATATCATCTGGGTTTGTCATGCTTTAACGGCAAATTCGGATGTTTTCGATTGGTGGGCTGGTCTTTTTGGAGAAAATGAATTGTTCAATCCAAAAGATCATTTTATTATTTGCGCCAATGTGATTGGTTCTAATTACGGAACAACAAATCCGTTGTCTACAAATCCTGAAACAAATTCACCTTATTATCGAGATTTTCCTACAATTACGATAAAAGATATGGCAAATGGGCATCAATTGTTAGCAGACCATTTAGGAATTTCGACTATTCATTTATTAATTGGTGGTTCACTCGGTGGTCAACAAGCGTTAGAATTTACGTTGCTGAATCAAGTTAAAGTGGACAATTTAGTTTTGTTGGCGACGAATGCAATACATTCTCCTTGGGGAATTGCGTTCAACGAATCTCAGCGTTTAGCTATCGAGGCAGATGCAACTTTTAACGATAAAACTGAGAATGGAGGAAGAAATGGATTGATTGCAGCACGTACAATTGCGATGTTGTCTTATCGTACCTATATTATATATGAACAGAAGCAAAAAGACGAGGATTCTGTTTACAACGATTTCAAAGCGTCTTCTTATCAAAAATATCAAGGTGAAAAATTAGCAAATCGATTCAATGCACATTCTTATTGGACACTTTCGAAAGCGATGGATTCACAAAACTTGGCTCGAAATAGAGAATCTTTAGAGAAATCTTTGGCTCAGATTTATTCGAATACTTTAGTGATTGGAATTTCTTCGGATATTTTATTTCCCCCAAAGGAACAAAAATTTATAGCGAATCATATTCCAAATGCAAAATTTATCGAAATAGATTCTATTTTTGGACACGATGGTTTCTTGGTCGAATTACAAGAATTAAATACAATTTTGGAACATCTCGTATAATATTATGAAATGAATAATTATCTGAAGCTCGATTTATTCGAGCTTTTTTTATTTATAAATAGATTCTACGAAGTAGAATTTTCCCCGAGTCGATAACCATAAAGTATCCATTTTGCTTTT
>NZ_DEVJ01000087.1:0-12335 GCF_002362875.1 Empedobacter sp. UBA3239
AATGTTATTAAAAATGAATTAGAATATTGAGAAAGGATGAAAAACCGGCATTAAAACTCTCACGTTAAGAAAATGGATGAATGGAGCGTTAAAAAGGTTTTAGCCCGTAGGGTTTGTAAAATCTTTAGTGAAATGAGAACATTTTTAGTAGAGAGGTTTACGGCCTTGACTTTTTGGTTACTTTTTAGTTTGTTCCCCGAAGGGCATATGAATGCAAATAATTAAAATAGATAAGGAATGAATAAAAAAGTGACATTAAAGAATTTTTAATTTCAAATGTTGTTAAAAGTGAATTTGAGTATTAATAAGAAAAAACACGTAAAACGTTAAGCGTAAAACGTATAACGTAATGCATCACGTAAAACATAATTAAAACCACCTTTATTATGCTAAAAAAAGAATATGAATTATTGAAAAAAGGCGATCCCAAAGCCTTAGAGCAAATTTATTCACGACATAAAAGACTACTTTTTTGGATTGGTAAACAAATAATTACGGATGAATTTGTTGTAGAATGTTTGGTACAAGATGCGTTTCTGAAATTATGGGAATATCGTGAGAAAATTGAAAAACCTGAACATATCTTTTTTTTCACGCGACTTGTTTTGAAACACAGCTGTTATTCGCATTATAGAAGTTCTAAAAATAAATTTTTTAGGTCAGTGCATTCATTGGATAGTTACGAGAATTATGAGAATTATTTGACTGTATACGATCCTTTAGAGGTTGCAGAAAACATAAAGGATAAACTAATACATGACCAACATTATGAAGAAATTAGAAAAATATTACCCTTATTAAGCGCTGAAAGAAAACATTTGATTGAACTCTGCTTGAAATATGGATTTAGATACAAAGCAATTGCCAATGCAATGGGAAAAAGAGTTTCAGAAACGAGCAAGGAGATTAAAAGTGCAATAGAGGATGTTAAGAACCTTATAAATAGTCATGATGTATTCGTGTCTAAAAAAGAAATAATTTCTGAGGAAAAGGCACCAAATCAAATGACCGAAAAACAATCGTTGATTTTAAAGCTTCGATTCGAAATGAAACAATCGTTTATAACCATTGCCAAGACATTAGAACTTTCTCAGAAAGAAGTGCACAATGAATTTGTCGTCGCTTATAAATTGACTCAACAAAACAAGTTTAAACCCCTAAATAACTAAATATGGAAAATTCTACCGTTTTTTTAACACGTAAAATACAGTTAATTGCTGATTTACCAACCCAAGAAGAACGAAAAGAAGTTGTGAGTACGCTTTATAAATGGCAAAATAGATGTTTTATAGCGGCTAATATGATTGTTTCTCATTTGTATGTGCAAGAAATGGTGAAAGATTTTTTTTATTTCTCTGAAGGAATCAAATATAAATTAGCAGACGAAAACAAAGATGATTCTGGTATACTCAAATGGTCACGGTCGACTACAATTTATCGTGTGCTCTCAAAACGTTTTAAGGACGAAGTTCCGATGTATATATTGTCTAGTTTGATCAATACGTTATACCTGTCCTTCAAGAAGGATTGTGTCAAGTATTGGAAAGGGGAACTTTCATTAAAAATTTTTAAACGAGATATAGCAATTCCTTTTAACATAGCGAGGATAAGTAAATTCTCGTATGATACAGATAAAAAATACATTTATTTTAAACTTTATAAAATTCCTTTTAAAACATATCTTGGAAGAGACTATATTGATAATTATAAGCTATTGGAGCAAATAGTAAGTAAAGAAATTAGAATTTGTAGATCACATATTAAATTAGAAAAAAATAAAATATTTTGGGTATTCACGGTAGAAATTGAAAAAGAAAAAAATCAATTACAACCCGATATTATTGCAGAAGTTTCTTTGTCATTAGAATATCCGTTGGTTGTAAAAATAGGTAGATCTCAGCTTACCATTGGTAGCAAAGAAGAATTTCTATATAGAAGATTAGCCATACAAGCTTCTCGTAAAAGAATACTAGAAGGAGTGCCCTTTTGCAAAGGAGGGAAAGGAAAAGCAAGAAAATTAAAAATAGCAAAAAAATTAAAAAATACAGAGAGTAAATATATTCATCATCGGCTACATGTCTACAGTAGAATGTTAATTGATTTTTGTGTGGAAAAAAAAGCAGGAACGATAGTTATTGTAGATCAAGAAGAAAAAATACAAATTGCCAAAGAAGAAAGATTTGTCTTAAGAAACTGGAGCTATTATGAGCTCATACATAAAATAAAATACAAAGCTGATAAAGCAGGTATTGAGCTTATAACAGCTTAAACCATAATTTTGGAGGGTGATTTGTACACCCGTAGGGTGGGGTGATTGTTAACGCTCATCAAATGTGAAAAACATATACAAAGGGGGATTTTTAGGTTTTATTGAAACACGTTAGATGGTCCCAAGATAAAGGCAGGATAAAGGCAGGATAAAGGCAACATAGTGGCAGTAGGGTGGCAGTAGAATGTATGTATAAGGTTTTTGATATGGGATTTACGATGTAAAATGTTTTTATGAACAATTAGATATGAGATTCTTTGAAAGTTCTGAATGACAAGGAATTTGAATATTGAAAAAGAATTAGAAAAATCCGGCATTAAAACTCTCACGTTAAGAAAATGTTTGAGTGCAGCGTTAAAAAGTTTTTAGCCCGTAGGGTTTGTAAAATCTTTAGTGGAATGAGAACATTTTTAGTAGAGAGGTTTACGGCCAAGTCTTTTTTCGTTAGTTTTTTTGACGATTCCCCGAAGGGCATATGAATACCTATAATTAAAATAGATAAGCTATGAATAAAAAAATGAAAGTATACCTCAAATTAACAACGAGTTGAGGTTCTGAACATAATTACGTGAATAAGAGAATAATTAGTAGTTCTTTATTTATTACTTTTTATTCATGGGTTATTATTGTTTTCAAATGAATTCATATACCCTTTGGGGAAGTCTTGATCAAAAAGTAATAAAAAAATCAAGTCTATGCTTACAAGTCGGTCAATAATGGCTATTCGCTAAATGCTTTAAATCATTCACATAAAAATGTGAACAGTAAATCATTTTTAACGCTCTTTACGCCGAATTGACGCTCGACTTTTCAGCAATAACAGTTTATAAATTCTTTGTTGAAAGTGGATTTGAATATTGAAAAAGGATGAAAACCCGGCATTAAAACTCTCACGTTAAGAAAATGGATGAATGGAGCGTTAAAAAGGTTTTAGCCCGTAGGGTTTGTAAAATCTTTAGTGAAATGAGAACATTTTTAGTAGAGAGGTTTACGGCCTTGACTTTTTGGTTACTTTTTAGTCTGTTCCCCGAAGGGCATATGAATACCTATAATTAAAATAGATAAGCTATGAATAAAAAAATGAAAGTAAGAAATAAGTATCACCTGAGCCACACCGTGGCTCCTCCTCTTAATCTCAAATTCTTTATTTCAAATATTTTTTTAAATGATAACGAACCGTTAAGCTGAATTTATTTCAGTTTCTCATTATAGTCAGTCAGAGTTACGTTTTTAAAACGTTGTATCGAAGAATTAGACGATGATAACGAATTATTAAAAAGTATTTGAGATTTTTGAATTACGAATTAAATAGTTACTTATTTATTTATTACAACTACTAAAAAGTCCAATAAACATATTGTTTATCGGACTTTTTAGTGGAAGTTAGTTAGGGGAGTGCATATGCCTCAATTTATTTGAATTGTTTTAATGTCCGTGATCTCCGGAATTACTTAATTTAGCATTCACAAAGAAGGATCCTTTTACAACAATTTGCGCGTTTGGATCAACTTCATTTACGGTTGTAATAGCTGTGTAACCCATATTTGAAGAACCTTTTACAACTTCGATTTTTTCAAAGTTTATCGATTTTTCATTTTTATGTTCTTTGTTCTTTTCGTTCGGATCTTTACTTTCTTCGTCTGTATGCTCTTCTACTTTTTTGTTTGTTTTGACAAAGATGTAAAATTTACCATCCGCTTCTACAATTGCTTCATTGGGAACAGCAGGTGTAGAGGAATTACTTAAGCTTACGGCTCCTGTAATATTCATTCCATTTATCAATCCAGATTTATTTCCTCGTACTTTGCTATGTACTGCAATGGTTTTACTTTCATTTTCGAAAGAAGAACCAATACTGTACACGACTGCTTCGTAACTGTTTCCTGGATTGTTTGTTAATTCAAATTGAATGACTTGACCAACTTTCATTTTAGGTAAATCTTTCTCGAAAACTTGCAAATCTAAGTGAATAGAACTATTATCAATGATTTCAGCGACGGGAGATGAGACATCTACATAACTTCCTATTTGCGCAATAATTTTACTTACTGTTCCACTAATTGGTGCTGTAATTACCATTCCATTTCTCAAATTTGCATTGGTTACTTTAGAAGGATTAATTCCCATCATTTGAAGTTGACGAGATAAAGATGCTTTTTGAGAACGTAATGTTTTCAATTCGGCAGAAGAGTTCTGAAGATTCTTTTTTGCACCAGCATCGTTATCAAACAATTCTTTTTGTCGTCTAAATTCTTGCTCTGCATAGGTAATTCGACTCAAAACAGTTAAGTATTGCTCTTGTGTAATAATAAATTCTGGGTTTGAAATTGTCGCAATTACTTGTCCTTTTTTGACATACGAACCTTCCTGAATTGGCAATGTTTGTATTACTCCACCAAACATAGATGCAACACTTGCCATATTGCTATTCGGAACATTCAAAAGTCCATTTGCTTTAATCATAGCCGTTAGCTCCTTTACTTCAATAGTTCCCAGTTTTACACCAACAGCCTTCATTTGTTCTTCTGTTAGCGTAGCAACTGTTTGTGGCGCTTCTTCGTGCTCAGCTTTTTTTTCCTCGATTGGTTGTTCCGTTTTTGTTTCTTTGGTACAACTACTTAGAAATAATATGGCTAACACGCTATAGATAATGATCTTTATTTTTTTCATTTTATTGATTGATGATAGAATTAATATTGACAACAGTTTGATTGACTTGTTGTATCGATTCAAGATATTTTAATTGAATATCCGTTGCGGTTTGTAAGGCAAAAAGATATTCGACATACGAAATTTCACCAGTTTTATAACCCAATTGAGCTGCTTTTACAATTTTTTCTGCATTTGGAATGGCTTGGTTTACATAATACTCATATTGTTCCCAATCTTGTTGATATTGATTAATTGAATTATCAAGTTGAATCGTTAACTGTTGTTTTTGAAAATTGGCTGTTTCTTGAATGGCTTGTTTATCATATTCCAAAGCTTTGATTTTTGCCTTTGTAGCACCAAACGTTAATGGAATTGCAACACCAAGGTTTACAGAAGTAAAACGATCAAGGCCATTGTAATACCTTTGTACTCCATTTTTTTCGTGCATTCCAATCATCGATAAACTGTTTACACCAAGTGAAAATTCTGGTAAACCTTCGGCTTTTACGACTTCTTTGTTTCGTTCTGTAATTTCCATCTGTTGGTAAAAAGCTTTGAGAGTAGGATTATTATCAATTGTAGAACCGTCTAAAATTCCACTCAATTTTAATGGAATATAATTTGTCTCTTTGGTAATTGTAAAATTCTCTTCGGTATTCAATAATACGTTTAGATTTTTGTACGCATTTGCTAAATACACTTTGTTTTGTTTCAGCAACAAATTGATTTCTCCTTGTTGTGTTTCTGCTGTATTAATTTCGATTTTCTTAATATCACCTGCATTAAATCGAACCGAAGCAATTCGAATAAATTCTAAATAAAGTTTATTTAATTGTTCGAGTTGATCATGGTTATATTCTAAATATTCGATCTGATAGAAATAGGTTCTCACTTGTTTCAACAATTCGTTTGTTGTCACTTCCTTTTGTATCTTCTTGTTATTCACTTCTGATTCTAACACTGCCTTTCGGTGTTTAAAAATCGTTGGAAATGGAATACTTTGAGAAATAGATAAACCATAATCAAATTTTGGACTCGCATATTGCCCAAGTTGTGCTTCCACATTTAATTTTGGTAATTCATTTGCGGTTCCTTTTAAAGCTTCACTTGATGAAATACTTCGTTCATTTGCTTTGATTAATGGATTATTTTCAATTGCAATTTGTTGAGCTTCTTGAATATTAATTGAACGAGTTTGCGCTTGAATAGATTGTCCCATCAAAAACATTCCGATGACAAGGAATGGAAGTGAATTTTTTGAATTCAATTTTATTTTCGGAAGTTTTGAATTAAATATTAAATATAACATTGGTAATACAAATAAGGTTAAAAAAGTAGCTGTGATTAATCCTCCAATGACAACTGTTGCTAAAGGTTTTTGAACCTCGGCACCTGCGCCTGTGGAAATTGCCATCGGTAAAAATCCTAACGATGCAACTGTTGCTGTCATTAATACTGGTCGTAATCGGATATTGGTTCCTTCCATTATTCGTTTTAGAATATTTTTTTCTCCTTCTTTTTCTAATTGATTGAATGTTCCAATTAAAACAATCCCGTTTAAAACAGCTACTCCGAACAAAGCAATAAAACCAATTCCGGCACTAATACTAAATGGCATATCGCGAATAATTAATGCAAAAATACCTCCGATTGCACTCATTGGAATTGCTGTGAAAATTAATGCTGCTTGTTTGAATGAATGAAATGTGAAATACAATAACATAAAAATTAATAATAAGGAGATTGGTACAGCAATCATCAAACGTTGACTAGCTGCTTGCAGATTTTCGAACTGCCCTCCATAGGTGAAATAATAGCCAGAAGGTAATTTGAGTTCATTGTCTAATTTTGTCTGAATATCTTTTACAACCGATTGTACATCGCGATCTTTTACGTTGAAACCAATTACAATTCTTCGTTTTCCTTCTTCGCGACTAATTTGTGAAGCGCCTAATTTATAACTCACATTTGCCACCTGAGAGATCGGAATTTGATTACCAGAACTTGTAGGAATCATTAAATTGTTAATGTCATCAATGCTTTTTCGATGCGCACTATCCAATCGAACAACCAAATCAAAGCGTCGTTCATTCTCGAAAACTTGTCCAGCTGTTTTTCCAGCAAATGCTGTACTCAACATATCATTTACATCTTGAATGTTTAATCCATAATTTGCCATTCGGATTCGGTCATATTCAACATTAATCTGAGGCAAACCACTTACGCGTTCCACTTGTGGCGCTGTAACACCTTCAACAGATTGAATTGCTTTTGAGGTTTTATCTGCATAATAAGAGAGAGAATCTAAATTTTCGCCAAAAATTTTGACAGCTACATCTTGTCGAATTCCTGTCATCAATTCATTAAAACGCATTTGGATTGGTTGATTTTTTTCAAAGAAAACACCAGGAATAACCTCTAGTTTTTCCATCATTTCATCACCTAATTCTTCATAAGAAATGTTACGTTTCCATTCGTCCTTTGGTTTTAGAACCACAATCATATCTGTTGCTTCAGGAGGCATAGGATCTGTAGGAACCTCAGCGGAACCTGTTTTACCAACGACCATTTTTACTTCATCAAATTCTTTTAAAATTCGAGAAGCTTGCATGGATGTTTCTAAACTTTGGGTTAAGGAACTTCCTTGTGGTAAAATACAGTGAAAAGCAAAATCACCTTCTTGTAATTGTGGAATAAATTCGCCACCCATATTTCTGAATTGAATAATTGATACTGCAAAAATTGCAACAGTAATACCAACTAACCAATATTTGATTCGGATTGCTTTTTCTAATAATGGTTCATAAACTTTATGGATTTTCACCATCATTTTATCTGAAAAAGAAGCTTTGAGAGTAGGCTTTTTTGATAAAAATAAAGCACTCATCATTGGGATGTACGTTAACGAAAGAATCAATGCGCCTAGAATTGCAAAGCCAACTGTTTTAGCCATTGGTGTAAACATTTTTCCTTCTACACCAACCAAAGTAAGAATAGGAATGTAGACAATAAGTATGATGATTTCCCCGAATGCGGCTGAATTTCTAATTTTTGAAGCTGAAAGAAAAACCTCTTCATCCATTTCTTTTTGGGTTAATCGATGCGTTGATTTTCTAAGCCCTAGATGATGTAAAGTCGCTTCTACAATAATAACTGCTCCATCGACTATCAATCCAAAATCAATAGCTCCTAAACTCATTAAATTCGCACTCACACCAAAAACATTCATCATTCCTAATGCAAATAATAAGGATAGAGGAATGGCAGATGCAACGATTAAACCAGCTCTTAGATTACCAAGAAAAATAACCAATACAAAAATGACAATTAATGCACCTTCGATCAGATTTTTTTCTACTGTTTTAATTGCACGATTTACTAAATTCGTTCGATCAAGGAAAGGCTCGATGACGATATCATCTGGTAACGATTTTTGAATTGTTGGTATTTTTTCTTTAATTAGATTAACTACTTCATTAGAATTCGCACCTTTTAACATCATCACAACACCACCAACAGCATCTACTTCACCATTGTAAGTCATTGCTCCGTATCGTATGGCATGTCCTAGTCTTACATCAGCTACATCTTTTATAAAAATAGGAACAGTTCCCGTCGCATTTTTTATAGGAATTAATTTTACATCATCTAAAGAAGTTACCATTCCAATTCCTCGAATAAAGTAAGCATTTGGCTTCTTATCGATGTAAGCTCCTCCAGTATTTTGATTATTTTTTTCTAAGGCATCAAAAAGATCCGATACACTAATTCCCATTGCGCGCAATCTATTCGGATCTAAAGCAACTTCGTATTCCTTCAATTCTCCACCGAAACTATTGATCTCAGCAACACCAGGCGTTCCGTTTAATTGTCTACGAACAATCCAATCTTGCATTTCGCGCAATTGTTTTGAATTGTATTTTTTCTCACTTCCCTTTTTAGGATGTAAAATATATTGATAGACTTCTCCAAGACCAGTACTCACAGGTGATAATTCGGGAATGCCAACACCTTGCGGAATGTCTTCTTGTGCTTCTTTTAATTTTTCGTTGACTAATTGACGCGCAAAATAAATATCTACATCTTCTTTAAACACTACCGTAATCACAGATAAACCAAAACGAGAAATACTTCTTGTTTCTTCGATATCAGGAATATTCGCAATACTTTGCTCAATTGGAAAAGTGACCAATTGTTCTACTTCTTGACCAGCTAGAGTAGGGCTGACCGTAATAATTTGGACTTGATTGTTGGTAATATCGGGTACCGCATCTATTGGCAATTTTGTTGCGCTCCATACGCCCCAGATAATCCACAATACAGTCATAATTCCAATAACAATTTTGTTTTGGATACTAAATTTTATGATTTTATCTAACACAGATAATTTGATTAATTGTATTAACATTACCCACTTATTATCAAAATAAATGAGCACAGAAAAGTGTTGACTTCAATTTTATATCAATTGAAATCAATGTGTAGACGAAAAAAGAAATCGTCTCGTTAAGCAATATTTATTTTAGGAGGTTGCCAGATATCGGCATACAATTGGTTTTGAATTGTATTCTTTTTGAATTGTATTTTCTTGGAAGTATTTGGTTCAAAAACTTTAGGAGTTTTTAGTAATCGTGTAAATTTCATTGATGAAATTGTAATTTGACAACAATTACAAACGCACAAAGGACTACATTGATCTTTATGATCTGAATTATCTTTCTCACTATGCACCATAGAAACTTGCGTTCTATTAGTATTTGTGTCTTGACATGGCACAAATGATAGAACATTAACATATAATGCAATTATGAGAATTATAAATTTCATTGTTACAAATGTATAAACATTTTTTTGACTATAATAATTTTACGATGTTAAGATATATTGAAGTTAAGATTGAAAATTTCTATGCATTGATATTATGTGAAATGTAGTTTTATCTTGATACAGATATAAACTTAAAAGCTAGAGGATTCTCGAAATCTCTTTACTCATTAAAAATAAACGAATCAATTTTTATAATATAATTAATAACTATTTAATTTACATTCTATATAAAATAAATTGATTGATTGATAAAACAATTTGATTTTTAATTGATAAGACAAATTACTATATTTATGATATTTACAAAACAAAAATTATTAAACATAAAAAAATAGTATTCATGGAGAATCAAGGAGGTGATATTTCAAAATGCCCTTTCCACAATGGTACAATGTCAAAACCAGTGGCAGGAGAAGGAACACAAAATCAAGATTGGTGGCCAAATCAATTAAAAGTTGATATTTTACGTCAACATTCAAATAAATCGAACCCAATGGGGGAAGATTTTAATTACGCCGAAGAATTTAAAAAATTAGATTTAGAAGCTGTTAAAGCTGATTTAAAAGCTTTGATGACTGATTCTCAAGATTGGTGGCCAGCAGATTTTGGACATTATGGTCCATTTTTCATTCGTATGGCGTGGCATAGTGCGGGTACATACCGTGTGCAAGATGGTCGTGGTGGAGCAGGTGAAGGACAGCAGCGTTTTGCACCGCTTAACTCATGGCCAGACAACGTTTCGTTGGACAAAGCGCGTCGTTTAATTTGGCCTATCAAACAAAAATATGGTAATAAAATTTCGTGGGCAGATTTAATTATCTTAACAGGAAATGTAGCATTAGAGTCGATGGGATTCAAAACGTTAGGTTTTGCTGGTGGTCGTGCTGATGTTTGGGAACCAAATATGGATGTTTATTGGGGTTCTGAAAAAATATGGTTAGAAGAGAGTGGTGGTGCAAATAGCCGTTATTCTGGTGATCGCGATTTAGAAAATCCGTTGGCTGCGGTACAAATGGGATTAATTTACGTGAATCCAGAAGGACCAGATGGTAATCCAGACCCTTTGGCTTCTGCACGCGATATTCGTGATACGTTTGCGCGTATGGCGATGAATGATGAAGAAACATTGGCGTTGATTGCCGGTGGTCACACTTTCGGAAAAACACATGGTGCGGCTTCGGCTGATCATGTAGGACCAGACCCTGAAGCTTCTGATTTGGAAATGCAAGGTTTGGGTTGGAAAAACTCGTACGGAACAGGAAATGCAGGTGATACAATTACATCTGGTATTGAAGTAACTTGGACAAGTAAACCAACAGAATGGTCAAATTTATTTTTAAGTTATTTATTTGGTTTCGAATGGGAATTAACAAAATCTCCTGCAGGTGCTCATCAATGGGTAGCAAAAGATGTAGGCGAAATTATTCCACATGCGCATGATGCTTCAAAAAAATTAAGACCAACGATGTTGACTTCGGATATTGCGTTACGCATGGATCCAGCTTACGAAAAAATTGGACGTCGTTTCTTGGAACATCCAGAAGAATTTGAAGATGCTTTCCGTAAAGCGTGGTTCAAGTTAACTCACCGTGATATGGGACCACTTTCTCGTTATTTAGGTGCAGATGTACCGAATGAAGTATTCACTTGGCAAGATCCAATTCCAGCTGTTACGCATGAATTAATTGACGAGGCTGATATCGCTGATTTGAAAGCGAAAATTTTAGCTTCAGGATTATCTGTTTCAGAATTGGTTTCTACAGCTTGGGCTTCGGCTTCTTCTTTCCGTGGATCGGATAAACGTGGAGGAGCGAATGGTGCGCGTATTCGTTTGGAACCAATGAAAAATTGGGAAGCAAATAATCCAATTCAATTGAATAAAGTCTTAACAGCTTTAGAAAATATTCAACAAGAATTTAATTCAGCGAATTCGTCAAAACAAGTTTCGATTGCCGATTTAATTGTCTTAGGAGGAAATGCAGCGATTGAAAAAGCAGCAAAAGATGCTGGAAAAACAATTACAGTTCCGTTTGCAGCAGGTCGTGGAGATGCAACGCAAGAGGAAACAGAGGTTGAATCTGTAGCGTACTTAGAAACAATTGCAGATGGGGTTAAAAACTACCGCAAAAACACAAGAAGATCTGTTTCGACAGAAGAATTGGTGATTGATAAAGCACAATTGTTAACGTTGACTGCTCCAGAATTGACAGTTTTAGTTGGTGGAATGCGTGCGATGAATGCGAATTATGATGGTTCGAAACATGGTATTTTCACTGATCGTCCAGGTCAATTGACAAATGATTTCTTTGTGAATTTATTGGATATGGGTACTGTTTGGAAAGCGACTGATGAAACGAAAGAAATCTACATGGGATCTGATCGTAAAACAGGAGCGCCAAAATGGACAGGAACTCGTGCAGACTTAGTATTCGGATCAAATTCTGAATTGCGTGCCGTAGCAGAAGTTTATGCACAAGCAGATGCACAAGATAAATTTTTAAATGATTTTGTGGCAGCTTGGAACAAAGTGATGAATGCAGATCGTTTTGATTTGAAATAAATATATGATTGTAACGTCCTGAAAAAA
>NZ_DEVJ01000089.1:0-12378 GCF_002362875.1 Empedobacter sp. UBA3239
ACAGTTTGTGAGATAGTGTCCTTTATATTCTTAATAATTATCTTGTCGAAGGCATTGGAGATTCTTTGTCTACAACTGGTCTATTTTCGGCGTTTGCTAAAATCCAAATTGTATTAAAAGCTAATTTTGTACGACGTGTCAATAAATCATATTCAATTTTATCTGGCGTATCTCCTGGTTTGTGGTAATCATCGTGCACTCCATTGAAAAAGAAAACAGACGGAATATTATGTTTTGCAAAGTTGTAGTGATCCGAACGATAATAAAAACGATTTGGATCATCTGGTGTATTGTAACGCATATCCAAATCAATTCCTAGACCATCATTTGCCGCTAAAACAGCTTTGTGTAAATCAGAAGACAACATTTCAGATCCAATAACATACACAAAATCTCTTGTTTTTTCGTTGTGCTCATAATCTACGCGCCCAATCATATCAATATTGACATTTGCAACTGTGTTTGCAAGAGGAAAAATTGGATGTTCTGAATAATATTTAGAACCTAATAATCCTTTTTCTTCACCAGAAACATGTAACAATAAAACCGAACGTTTTGGACGAATTCCTTTCTTCTCAGCTTCGCGGAAAATACGACCAATTTCCATTACAGCAACAGTTCCAGAACCATCATCATCAGCACCAGCATATAATTCTCCATCTTTTATTCCTTCGTGATCATAATGTGCCGAAATCACCACAATTTCTTCTGGTTTTTCTGATCCTTTGATGAATCCCATCACATTTCTCATTTGACCTTTTATTCGGTTAAAAGTTCCAGCAGGAATAATTTGGAAATAATTATTATTTGGTCCATTAATTCCTAATTCTTTGTAATAATTAGAGATATAGTTTCCCGCTTTTATTTCGCCTTCAGTTCCAGCATTTCTACCTTCCATATCAGGCGCAGCAATGATGTAAAGCTGTTTTTTTAATTCAGCTTCAGAAATTTTGTCTGTATATTTTACAAGACTCTTTTGATATTTCTCCTGAGAAATTGGTTTTGTAGAATCACAACTTACTAAAGTAGCAGTTAAAGCAATTGCAAATAAAAATTGTTTCATGTTAATTTTTTGAATTAAATTTAAAATTAATCTAACCAAGCAGAATAAAAAAGAAAATTTGAATAAAAAACCAATATTTATACGGATTCTATCCGATTTTGGGATTGTCTTTTTTATATTTGCCCGTTTTTAAATAAATTATGTCACAATTATTCAGAAAAAAATCTGTCGAATCCATTTTAGCAGAATCTGCAAAGAACACGACTACAATGAAAAGAACTTTAGGTGTTCGAGATTTAACAGGTTTTGGTATCGCCGCAATTGTTGGAGCTGGTATTTTTAGTACTATTGGTCGAGCAAGCTTTGAAGGTGGACCAGCAGTTATCTTCTTATTTATTTTTACAGCAATAGCCTGTGGTTTCACAGCATTTGCTTATGCAGAATTTGCTTCGTTAGTACCTGTTTCGGGTAGTGCGTATACATATAGCTATGTTGCATTTGGAGAATTATTTGCTTGGGTAATTGGTTGGGCATTGATTATGGAATATGCGATTGGAAATATTGTTCTCGCGATTTCGTGGAGTGATTATTTTACCACCTTGCTCTCCGGAATGGGATTGCATCTGCCAGAATGGATGACAATGGATTATTTCACTGCGAGAGAAGGTTTTGAGTTTGTTTCGAATGAATTAGCGAAAGGTAAAACATTAGAAGGAATTGCAAATTCGCCTTATGCACAAGAGATTCCGAAATATTTAGCTTTCAAAGATGCTCCATATTTAGGATTTAATTTAGTGGTGGATATTCCTGCATTAATCATTACTTTTTTGATTACAGCTTTGGTTTATCGTGGAATTAATGAATCGAGAAAAGCAAGTAATGCAATGGTTGTGTTAAAATTAGCTGTGGTACTTTTGGTAATTGTGGTTGGTGCTTTTTATGTGAATCCAGATAATTGGAATCCTTTTGCACCGAATGGAATAGGAGGTGTTTTGGCTGGAGTTTCTTCTGTTTTTTACGCTTATATTGGGTTTGATGCGATTAGTACAACTGCGGAAGAATGTAAAGATCCGAAGCGTGATTTACCTCGCGGAATTTTTGCTTCAATTATTATTTGTACTGTTTTATATGTACTTATTGCTTTGGTGATTACGGGAATGGTGCATTATTCTGAATTGAATGTTGGAGATCCTTTGGCGTATGTTTTTGATAAAATTCAAGATTTAAAATGGTTGGCAGGAATTATTGCTTTTTCGGCTGTAGTAGCGATGGCGAGTGTATTTATTGTTTTTCAAATTGGACAACCTCGTATTTGGATGACAATGTCTCGTGATGGTTTATTGCCAAAGAAATTTTCTACCATTCACCCAAAATTTAAAACGCCTTCTTTTGCAACTATTTTTACTGGATTTGTAGTTGGAGTTCCTATTTTATTTACAGATTTGGAATTGGTTGTTGATGCTTGTTCTATCGGAACTTTGTTTGCTTTTGTGTTAGTTTGTGCTGCTGTACTTCGTATGGATGCCGATCCAAATGCGAAAAGAGGAAATTTTAAAACGCCTTTTATCAATGCAAAATACATTATGCCAATTGTAACTGCCGTGATTGTATTTTTATGCGCAACAACATTTAAAGATGATTCGATTGATTTCTTTACGAATAAACCGCAACCTATGCCAGTTGAACATTTTGTAAGTTCGTTATCGCCAAAAGAATTAAAAGATTCTTATGCAACAATTAATGAATTAACAGGATCTGAAATTGAATTTTTGGATGATTATTTGGCACAATTATCACCAGAACAATATAAATCTACGTTGAGCAAATTACCAGTTTATGAAGATAAGAAGATGGAAAAAGGTTGGGATGTTTTCAAACACAAAATTCCAATGATTCTATTCTTAATGATTTATGTTTTTATGGTAGTTAGAACATTTTTCAAAAGAACTTCTATTATTCCATTAGCTGGTATGTTGTGTTGTTTTTATATGATGGCGCAATTAGGATTGAAAAACTGGATGATTTTCTTGATTTGGATTGCAATTGGTTTAACAATTTATTTCACTTACGGTTATAAACATAGTAAGTTGAGAAATCAAAATTCATAATAGTTAAAGCGATTCAATTTTGAATCGCTTTTTTCTTAAAATTATTTCATCAAATAAGTTATATAACTTCTTTATTTCACCTCAAAACTTTACCTTTGTTCAATAAATTTGACGACAAATGTTTAGAACTCATACTTGTGGTGAATTAACACAAGCCAACATTAATGAAAAAGTTACGTTAAGCGGTTGGGTATCAACGTTACGTGACAAAGGTTTTATGATGTGGATCGATTTACGTGATCGCTATGGAATCACACAAATCATCTTAGATGAAGAACGTTCTTCGAAAGAATTATTTGAAACTGCTCGTCATTTAGGACGCGAGTTCGTAATTCAAGTTACAGGAACTGTAATCGAAAGAGCTTCAAAAAATCCAAACATTCCAACAGGGGATATTGAAATCTTAGCAGAAAACATTACAATTTTGAATGAATCTGCATTGCCTCCATTTACAATTGAAGATAATACAGATGGTGGAGAAGATATCCGTATGAAATATCGTTATTTAGATATTCGTCGTAATCCAGTAAAAGAAAAATTAATCTTCCGTTCTAAAGTTGCGCAGGAAGTTCGTAAATATTTAGATGCACAAGAATTTGTAGAGGTTGAAACTCCAGTTTTAATCAAATCTACGCCAGAAGGTGCGCGTGATTTCGTTGTTCCATCTCGTATGAATCCAGGTGAATTTTATGCGTTACCACAATCGCCACAGACATTCAAACAATTATTAATGGTAGGAGGTTTAGACCGCTATTTCCAAATTGTAAAATGTTTCCGTGACGAAGATTTACGTGCAGACCGTCAACCAGAATTTACACAAATTGACTGTGAAATGTCGTTTGTTGAACAAGAAGATATCATGAATGTTTTCGAAGGTTTAGCAAAACATTTATTACATACTTTCAAAGGATTAGAATTTGATCAATTCCCACGTATGACATTTGCTGATGCAATGCGTCGTTATGGAAATGATAAACCAGATATTCGTTTTGGAATGGAATTCGGTGAAATCACAGACTTAGCGAAAGGAAAAGATTTCAAAATCTTTGATGAACAAGAGCTTATAGTTGGTATTGCTGCGGAAGGTTGTAATGCTTACACACGTAAAGATATTGATAAATTAATCGAATGGGTTCAACGTCCACAAATTGGGGCAACTGGTCTTGTTTGGGCGCGTTATAATGAAGATGGAACATTTAAATCTTCTGTAGATAAATTTTATTCGCAAGAAGATTTAGCAGCTTGGGCAGAACGTATGAACGCAAAACCAGGAGATTTAATGTTGGTGATGTCTGGTAATACAAACAAAGTTCGTGCGCAATTATCGGCTTTACGTATGGAAATCGCAGAGCGTTTAGGGTTACGTAATCCAGAAGTTTTTGCTCCATTATGGGTTGTAGATTTTCCTTTATTAGAATGGGATGAAGAATCTGAAAGATATCATGCTATGCACCATCCATTTACTTCTCCAAAACCAGAGGATATGGAATTAATTGCGACTAATCCAGGTGAAGTTCGTGCAAATGCATATGATTTAGTTTTAAATGGGAATGAAATCGGTGGAGGTTCTATTCGTATTTTCGATAAAGAAGTTCAAGCAAGAATGTTCGAATTATTAGGATTTACGCCAGATCAAGCAGAAGCGCAATTTGGTTTCTTAATGAACGCTTTCAAATATGGTGCGCCACCTCATGGAGGCTTAGCATTCGGTTTTGATCGTTTTGTATCGATTTTAGATGGTTCTGAAACAATTCGTGATTACATCGCATTCCCTAAAAATAATTCAGGTCGCGATGTCATGATTGATGCACCTTCTCCAATTGATCAAACACAAATGGATGAACTGAATATTGCGTCAACATTTGTTGCAAAATAAAAAGAAAAATTTTCTATAAATATTAAAGACTACTTATTTAAGTAGTCTTTTTTTTGTTTCAAATTATAGATATATAAAAAGCCTGAAATTTATAAAATTTCAGGCTTTTCTAATCTTTATTAAGATAAATTAATTTAAATTAATGATATAATCCTCATGTAATATCGTTGATTTAACAAGCTTAATTGCCTTTGAAAAAGATAATATTTTGATTATAGTAAACTGTTGCGGTTCTTGATTTTCTGAATAAAATCCAATCATAAAAAACTTATTTTTCTTAAAAAACGCTAATAAGATAAGTTTATTTTTTAATCAACTGTTAAAATAATGTTATTATTATCAATCACTTTTCTAAGATTGATAATAGCGTATCGCATTCTCCCTAATGCTGTATTTATACTAACATCAGTTTCTTCTGCAATTTCCTTAAAACTTAATTCTTTAAATATTCTAAGTTCTAATACTTCTCTTTGATCTTCTGGTAACTGAGTGACTAAATTTCTTAAATCATTTTCAATTTGTGATTTAATGATTTTAGTTTCAGAACATTCATCACTTATACCAATAAAGTCAAAAATATTATATTCTTCATTGTAACCAACAGTTTCGCTAACCGTAGGCATTCTTTTGTTTGATCGAAAATAGTCAATAGTTAAATTGTGAGCAATACGCATAACCCAAGGCAAAAATTTACCTTCTTCGTTATATCGTCCACCTTTTAATGTAAGGATTACTTTGATAAAAGTGTCCTGAAATATATCTTCAGTGACATCTTTATCTAAGACTTTAGAGTATATAAAACTATAGATTCTTCCTTTGTGTTTCTCTATCAATGTTTCTAAAGCATTTTCATTACCTCTTAAATAATCTTGGATTAATAAAGAGTCGTCTTCATAGTTCATAGTAGCAATTGTTAATTTTTAAAGTAGAATTAAATCTATAGGCTGTATTTTTTTGTTTATTCAAATTTAAGTAAACAAAAATTTCTTACAATTTTTTTAACATAATTATTCATAATTTTTTTTAAAAATTTCTTAAAAAAATAAATAATTGTTAATTTTTGCTATTATGTATAATAATGTATTCACTTTATTGTGGATTTAATAAAACTATAAATAAGAGTTGTATAGAATTAATTTAGATGAATTGCATTCTTAGAACTCATTTTTTGTATTTTAACATTTGATAAAGATTTAGAAAAGGATAAAAATTTATCTATGGTTGATTTTTTTGGACCTAAAGTTCGTAATTCTTTTTTCATATAAGTGGTTTAAAAAATTAAAATCAAATATTAGTCCACAATATTAATTTATTGTAAAAAAGTCTTCTCAATTTGAGAAGACTTTATAAAATAAACTATTTTTTAATCTAGGATTAAATCTTTGCGATGTGTTGAACTAAATCAACTACTTTATTTGAGTAACCAATTTCGTTATCATACCAAGCAACTAATTTAACGAAAGTAGGGTTTAGCATGATACCAGCTTCTGCATCGAAAATAGATGTTCTTGTATCACCTACGAAATCTTGAGAAACAACAGCATCTTCTGTGTATCCTACAATTCCTTTCAAATCTCCTTCAGCAGCTTCGCGCATTACTTTTTTGATTTCGTCGTAGTTTGTTTCTTTTGCTAATTTAACTGTTAAATCAACTACAGAAACGTCAACTGTTGGTACACGGAAAGACATTCCTGTTAATTTTCCGTTCAATTCTGGAATTACTTTTCCAACTGCTTTTGCAGCTCCAGTAGATGATGGAATGATGTTTACCATTGCACTACGTCCTCCTCTCCAATCTTTCATTGATGGTCCGTCAACTGTTTTTTGAGTTGCAGTAGTTGCGTGAACTGTTGTCATTAAAGCTTCCACAATTCCGAAATTTTCGTGAATTACTTTTGCTAATGGTGCTAAACAGTTTGTTGTACAAGAAGCATTAGAAACGATAGTGTCTTCTGCTGTTATAGATTCGTGGTTAACACCCATTACAAACATAGGGGTATCATCTTTAGAAGGACCTGTTAAAACAACTTTTTTTGCTCCAGCTTCAATGTGTTTTCCTGCAGTTTCTTTTGTTAAGAATAAACCTGTTGCTTCGATTACGATATCAGCTCCAACTTCGTCCCATTTCAAGTTCGCTGGGTCTCTTTCAGCTGTAACGCGAATTGTTTGTCCATTAACAATTAAGTTTCCGTTTTCTACTTTAACTTCTCCGTTAAATTTTCCGTGAACTGAATCATACTTTAGCATATAAGCTAAATAATCAACGTCTACTAAATCGTTAATACCTACGATTTCAATATCGTTTCTCTCAATAGCAACCCCGAAAACAAGGCTACCAATTCTTCCGAATCCGTTGATTCCAATTTTAATTTTTGACATAGTATATATAATTTCCCTTTATATTAAATGTTTAAATCGCTAAAATATTAGCTACTTTGATTAACTCTTCGTCAATCTCATTGTGTTTTTTGATAGCTTCATCTATTGCTGTAAATACAACTTTATTAGAGCGAATACCAGCCATAAGATTTGTTTTACCTTCCAGTAAACCTTCAACAGCAGCAATTCCTAAACGACTTGCTAAAACACGATCGTGACAAGATGGAGAACCACCACGCTGTATGTGTCCTAAAACTGTGACACGAATATCATATTCTGGATGACGATTTTGAACTTGTTTTGCTAATTCAAAAACTCCACCTAATTTTTCACCCTCTGCAACTACAACGATGCTTGATTTTTTTCCAGATTTTTCTGAACGTTCTAAAGAAGAACATAATTCTTCGACGCTATCACGTTGTTCTGGAATCAAAATATCTTGTGCTCCCGAAGCAATTCCACTATTTAAAGCAATAAAACCTGCATCGCGTCCCATTACTTCCACAAAAAATACACGATCATGTGATGTAGCAGTATCTCTTAATTTATCAATTGCATCAATTACAGTATTCAAAGCTGTATCGTATCCAATTGTAAAATCGGTTCCGAAAATATCATTGTCAATTGTTCCTGGAATTCCAATAAATGGAACACCAAACTCTTGATGAAAGATATTTGCTCCAGTAAAAGAACCATCTCCACCAATTACAACTAAAGCATCAATGTTATTTTGTTTTAAATGATTATATGCTTTTTGACGACCTTCTGTAGTTTTAAATTCTAAAGAACGAGCAGTTTTAAGAATTGTACCACCTTGATTGATAATATTTTTCACTGAACGAGGTCCAAGTTCAATCATATCATTGTTAATCAAACCTTCGTAACCTTGACGGATTCCTACTGATTTGATATCGTAGTACTTACATGCTCTTACAACGGCACGTAAGGCCGCATTCATTCCAGGCGCATCACCTCCAGAGGTTAATACACCAATTCTTTTTATATTGTTTCCCACGTTTTTCCCTTTATTAAATCAAATATAATAAAAAATCAGAATATTATTATAATTGGTAGTATGAAAGATAAATTAATCTTCGTCGACAGGTTTTAACGTTCCGTCTGCAAAATCTCGTTGAAGAATAACCGCAATATACAAATCTTCTCGTGTTCGCTTCGGATCATAAGTTTGTTTCAGATCAATATTAAACGCACCACTTGCTGCTTGATAAAGAAAAGCATTCAATCCGCCACGTAATTCTTTTATAATATCGTATGTTGTTTTATCTGTTTCTTTATAGATTAATTTAGTAAGAATTTGACCTCGAGAACTTGACATATTTTTTAATTGATTCTCAAATTGATCAGCCAAATCTTTTTGACGAGATTTTACGAAACGCTTTTTATCGCGTCTTTTATCCATTGTTTGAATCGTATCGGATACATAATTGTATTCTCTAACAGCAGTTCTTACATACGGCCAAACATCGCGAACGCGCTTTTTTAACCATAAATAATACTTTTTTTCTAAATCAGTTTTTAAATGAACCGAATAACTATTCATTTCATTAAGATGTATTGTGTCTAGAGGATTAAACGCAAATTCATCTAAATTAATTGAATCATTTTTAATTTCTTGTGCAGGATTTTTTCCTCCTAAATCTAACCCAAAGATTTGACCATTAACATTAGATAATCCAACAAAAGTAAGTAGTAAAGTTATATGATAGATATAAAATTTCATATCAGAATTAGTTCAAAAATTGTTCCTAAAATTAGTACATTTGTTAGATAAATAAACTAAAATGAGTACAAATAATTTGTTTGATCAACAATCTTTGGATTTTTTGACAAAATATTTAAATACAGCTTCACCTACAGGTTTTGAAAGTGAAGGACAAAAAGTTTGGATGGATTACATAGAACCATACGTAGATGAGGTAAAAACAGATAATTATGGATCTGCTTATGGTGTAATAAATCCTGAAGCGAAGTATAAAGTTGTGATTGAAGCCCATGCTGATGAGATTTCTTGGTTTGTGAATTATATTTCTGATGACGGATTGATTTATGTGATTCGTAACGGAGGATCAGATCATATGATTGCGCCTTCTAAAGTGGTTAACATTCATACCAAAAAAGGAATTGTAAAAGGTGTTTTTGGTTGGCCAGCTATTCATTTGCGTCAAGCAGGAAAAGACGAAGCGCCGACTCCAGATAAAATTTGGATTGATACAGGTTGTACATCGAAAGAGGAAGTTTTAGAACTTGGAATTCATGTTGGTTGTGTGATTACTTATCCTGATGAATTTTTTACGTTGAATGACCGTTATTTTGTTTGTCGTGCGATAGACAATAGAATGGGAGGATTTATGATTGCTGAGGTTGCGCGTAAATTGGCTGAAAATAAAGATCAATTAGATTTTGGTTTATACGTTGTAAATGCGGTTCAGGAAGAAGTAGGATTGCGTGGTGCGGAAATGATTACACAAACAATTAAACCAAATGTTGCAATTATTACGGACGTTACACACGATACTACAACTCCAATGATTACAAAATCGAAAGAAGGTGAGCAAAAATGTGGTGATGGTCCAGTTGTTTATTATGCGCCAGCGGTGCAAAATAATGTGCGCGAATTAATTATTGATGCAGCTGAGAAAAACAATATTCCTTTTCAGCGTGCGGCAAGTTCTCGTGTAACAGGAACGGATACAGATGCTTTTGCATATAGTAATGGAGGTGTTCCGTCTGCTTTAATTTCGTTGCCGTTGCGTTATATGCACACAACTGTTGAAATGGTTCATCAAGCTGATGTAAAAAATGTCATCGAGTTGATTTACGCATCAGTGAAAACAATTAAAAATGAACAAAGTTTTAAATATCATACTGTTTAAAATATAAAGTGATTAAAAACGAAAAGGCTGTCGTAAGACAGCTTTTTCGTTTTTAATTGTCCCTTCCTAAGATAAGTTGACACTAAAATCAACTTATTATGAAACATCGGATTTAGAAAGAAACATCGAACACAACGGGATTATACTTTAGGCTTTAAATTAGCCGTTGTATCTCAAGTAGAAAAAGTCGATTTTCGTATAAACAAGCACAAAAATGCTAGGGAATTAAAATACAAAGAAGGAGTAAAGTTTTGGTTTGCCTCAGAAAATGTGGTAAGTTAGATTGGAACCTAACAATTATACATACGATGTAGAAACAAGAACAAACACCAGCGCAAAAGATCAAACGGTTATAACGAGAATTAGCCGATGAAAAGCTAAGAGTCAAAATTCTCAACCCCATGATGGATATAGCCGATGAACAACTTGGTACTCTAATCACAAAAAAGTTCAATATCTAACACTCCTCAAGAGCCAAAAAAAAATAAATGTTTTCTGCTCTTGTCGATTGCTTGGGTTAAGTCGCCAAAGTTTCTATGCGGCACTAAAACGTCATACTATTCGAGAATCAGAGCTTTTACAGGTTAAATGATTAGTTTTGGAAGTTCGGATGAAATTACCACGATTAGGAACTCGAAAGCTTCATGATATCTTGAATGAACAGCTAAAAGAACTTAACATAAAGATGGGTCGAGATGCTTTATTTTGTTATCTGAGAAGAGAAAATTTACTCATAAAATCTAAAAAACATTATACAAGAACTACATTCTCTAACCATTGGTTAAGGAAACATCCTAATTTATACAAAGAAATAGAGGTTAATAAAACAGAACAGGTTTTTATGAGTGATATAACATATGTAAAAACGAAGCAAACTGTTTGTTATTATTCTTTAGTTCCAGATGCGAATAGTCGAAAAATAATTGGTTATTCTGTAAGTGAAAATATGAGTGCAGAAAATGTATCTTTAGCCCTGAAGATGGCTATTAAAAACAGAGTGAGTAAGTAGAAAGTAATCCATCATTCGGATAGAGGATTGCAATATTGCTCGGAATATTATCAAGCGATTTTAAAACAAAATCAGATGATACCATCGATGACTGAGGGCTATGATTGTTATCAACATGCTTTGGCTGAAAGAATTAATGGAATATTAAAACAAGAGTTTTTGATCGAAAAGCAAAAGATATTACTGAATTAACTAAAATGGTGTAACAAATTGTGTATCTTTATAATAATACAAGACTTCATATAAGTCTTAATATGCAGACCCCGGAAATGAGACAAAAAAAATCCGAAGAAATAAAATCTCTTCGGATATAAATATTGTTTAATAACTGTCAATCTATTTTTATGACTAGTCAATCAATTAACCCGTAGTGTATTTGTATTAGATTGTATATAAAAGTTATACAAAAAGCTAAAAATCATTAATTTGTAGTGATTGCACAAACAATTTAATGCACAACTTTATAGCAAATTACGGAAAAATTTATAAGTATAAAAGGGTTTAGGTCTTGAAAGTGAGAATTTATTATTTCAGATACGAAGGTCCAGATTATCTGACTTGAAAATAGTTGCCTTAAATCTGACTTCAGAAACATGAGTATTGATAGTGAATATCAACTTTTTAGAATACGATCTTCTGATATTAAGTCATTTATAGAAGGTAGTGTTTATAATTGAAGAAAAAGAAGATTATTTATACATATGGAACTTATTCGAAAACTGTTATTTGAAAACTTGAATGGTTCTGAAAAGTATTTTATTGTGGATAGCATGCCTTTATATGTTTGCAAATTATCAAGAAGCTCACTTAGTAAAATATGTAGAGAAGCCGATTATGCATTTCCAAATAAAGATAATTGTGCTTCACAGAAAATACATTATTATGGGTATAAACTTCATGCTGTTTTGTTATTTAAGTATTGATTTACAAAGTCTTAATATTAGTACAGTATCAGTGCTTGACATTCATAATCTGAAAGATATAAAAACATGAATTTAAAAATTGTACACTCTTGGGTGATAAAGAAAATTTATACGTACAATACCAATTCGATTTGTTTATATCGCGCAATATAAAGCTGGAAGTTCCTATGAGAACAAATCAAAAAA
>NZ_DEVJ01000090.1:0-77998 GCF_002362875.1 Empedobacter sp. UBA3239
TTTCAGGACGGGACAAAATAATAACAAAAAAAGCTTCACCATTTCTGATGAAGCTTTTTGATTAAATATCCCTCTTGTTTTTAGAAAACTCTTACCAACAATTCTTGTTCTATTTTATCGTGACAATTTTCTAATGCATTTCTCTCTGCTTTTCCAGCTTTCCAATGCGATGTACAATAAAATTCGTCTTTTTTCCATTCTAAATCATCTTTAAAAAATGATTTTATTTCCTTTACAGATTTAGATTCTCCCGCAACATAAGCAAAACGTTTTCCATCTTTGCGTTTCGGAAATTGCTGATTTTTCGTCAAACTATATAAAGCTGTTCCACTTCCTACATTTTGATTCACAATCCATTTAAATTCTAAATTTGCTTTCGTTTCAATTTGGTGAATATCATCTTCTGTTGGGACTTCTACACAAACAATTCCGTTTGTTTTAGCAGGAAGCGACTCTATAATTGCTGAAATTACAGCCAAGCCTGTTAAATCTGCAGCCAAGAAAATGAAATCTGTTTTTGGAGTCAAATCTTTCTTTTTTGACTTCATCGAAACTCTAATCATATCTCCAACTTTCGCCTCATTTGCCCAACGCGATCCTGGACCATTCAATCCATGATTTGCAATATCAATCACAATCACATTGTTTTTTGCATCAATATCGCGCAACGTATAGGTACGAGAAACTGGTTTAAATTTTTCTGATGGCGAAATCCATTTTTGATTCTCTTCATCATACTCTGCGTAGTGAATATCACGGATCCCAAGCGGTGGAAAAAGTAATTTACATGTTCCGCCCAACGTTGTATTCTTAAAAAAAGATACATCATCATTTTCCAAATGAACGCGAATAAGATGTGGTGTCACAAATTCTTTCTTTTTTAAGATGAACTTCTCCTTCGCAATTTTCACTTTATCTCCCATCAGATTATTTAGATTTATTCTAATTCTATGCGAATATAAAGTAAATTTAGATTGAATAAGAATAATAAAATGTTAAAGTAAAAAGTTATACTTTTTTTAATACGATTTTAATATGATAACTAAATAATTAACCTTAACTTTTACATATTAAAAAATAACCTAAAAAACGAACAGAAAATGGAAAATACTTTATGCGAAATCTCGCTCGAACAAAGAACTCTTCCACTTGAAGGCGGATTTAATTGCAGAGATTTAGGTGGAATAATTAACACAAAAAATGAAGTCATTAGAAAAGGATTGTTAATTCGATCTGATGATTTAGCAAATTTGACAGATGATGATTTGGAGATTTTAAATGATTTTCCAATTCGAACAATTATTGATTTACGCACGACTTACGAACGTTTAAAAAATCAAGATCACATTCCAAATAGTTGTAATCACGAAGTTCATTTGGATATTTCTTCTGGACATTTCGAAAATTTAGTGAAACAATTCAAAGCTGGAATTTCAAATCCGAAAGAATTTATGTGTAAAATTTACGAGGATTTTGTTTTAGATAAAACATGTCAAACGCAATACAAAAGCTTTTTTGATATTATTCAACACAAAAATAGAACGCCAATTTTATTTCATTGTACAGCTGGAAAAGATCGAACTGGATTTGCAACAGCAATGATTTTATCTGCTTTGAAAGTCGATTTAGATACAATTATGGATGATTACTTGGCTTCTAATATCTTTTTGGAACAAAAATATGCACACATCTTAAAGATCGATCCGAATTATAAATATCTAATTGATGTTTTACCTGAATATTTAGAAAGCTCTTATGAAGCGATTAATAAGAATTTTGGTTCAGTCGAAAATTATTTAACTGATATTTTAAAGGTTGATTTAGATTTGATGAAAGATTTATACATAAAAAAATAAAGCGATCAATTGATCGCTTTATTTTTTATTATCTAAAATTTCATTCGTTGAATTCGAACAGCATTCAAAATTGCTAATAAAGCAACACCTACATCTGCAAAAACAGCTTCCCACATATTGGCAATTCCTTCTGCTCCAAGGAAAAGCACGATAATTTTAACGCCCATTGCTAAAATAATATTCTGAATCACAATCTTTTTTGTTTCACGACCAATTTTTATCGCCGTTGCAATTTTAGAAGGTTGATCGGTTTGGATTACAACATCTGCAGTTTCTATCGCAGCATCGCTTCCAAGTCCACCCATCGCAATTCCGACATCAGAAAGCGCTAGAACAGGCGCATCATTGATTCCATCACCTACAAAAACCACCACTTGATTTTGATATTTTTTCAATGCTTCAACTTTCTCTACTTTTCCTTCTGGTAACAATCCACCAAAAGCTTCATCAACACCAACTTCTTTTGCAACTTTTTGCGTAATGGTATTTTTATCTCCACTCAACATAATCGTTTTCGAAACACCTAAAGCTTTCATTTTCTGAATTGCTTGTTGCGCATCTTCCTTGATTTTATCAGCAATTGTAATATATCCTGCATATTTTTCATCAACTGCAACCACCACAATACTTTCTACAATATCATGAATTTCTTGTGGATATTGAAGCGAGAAATGATCTAATAATTTAGTATTTCCAGCTAAAACTATTTTTCCATCAACTTTTCCTTTCAAACCTTTTCCAGAAATTTCTTCCACTTCTATCGCTTTCAATTCTGATGGATGACTTACCACAATCGCTTTCGCAATTGGATGCGTAGATTGTTTTTCTAAAGCCGAAACAAGATTTAAAAAATCGTTTTCAGGAAGATTAGTTTCAATTTTTTGAACTTCGAAAACCCCTTCCGTCATTGTTCCTGTTTTATCCATCACAACTGTGTTTACTTTCGCCATTAAATCTAAAAAGTTAGAACCTTTTACTAAAATTCCGTTGCGTGAAGCTGCCCCAATTCCTCCGAAATAACCCAATGGAACCGAAATTACTAATGCACAAGGACAAGAAACAACCAAGAAAACTAAACCTCTGTATAACCAATCATTAAAATCGTAATTATCAACAAAGAAATAAGGAATAATCACCAAAGCAGCCGCTAAAAAGAAAACAATTGGCGTATATATTTTTGCAAATTTTCGGATAAATAATTCAGTTGGAGCTTTGCGAGAAGCTGCATCTTGAACCATTTGTAAAATTTTTGCAATCGAACTATCTTCAAATTTTTTAGTCGTTTGAATTTCGATTACATTTTCAAGATTTAACATTCCTGCCAAAGCAGTTTCTCCAGTTTTATACGTTGAAGGTTTACTTTCTCCTGTCAAAGCCGCAGTATTAAAACTTCCTTTATCTGAAATCATAATTCCATCTAACGGAACTTTTTCCCCAACTTTTACCTGAATTGTTTCTCCAATTGCCACATCTTGTGGTTTTATTGTTTCGAAATTACCATTTCGTAAAACATGCGCTGTATCTGGACGAACATCTAATAAGGCTTTAATATTTCCTTTTGCCTTATTAACCGCCGCTTCCTGAAACATTTCGCCAATTGTATAAAACAACATTACCGCTACACCTTCTGGATATTCGCCAATAATGAAAGCACCTAAAGTCGCAATTCCCATCAACGAAAATTCATTGAAGAAATCTATTTTTTTTGCTAATTTAAACGCTTCTCCCCAAACAGGAAATGCTACTAAAATATAAGAAATGCCAAACCATATCAAACGAATAGTTTGATTATCAACAAACCAAGTTGGTTTTAAAACATATTGAACAAAAATTCCGGCAAAGAAAATAGCTAAACTGGCACCTAATAAAATTTTACTATTATTGTGTTCGTGGTCATGACCTTCGTGATTATGATCATGAGTATCTTTATGTTTGTCATTTGACGTACTACAACAAGCTTTAGACATAATTCAAAAATTTATATTTCAAAATTATAAAGTTATTGCTGCAATCTGGTTGCAAAGTTTAGGATTTACATTGATCGCAAATTCCTTTCAGAATAAATGAAGATTGTTCGACTTCGAAATTTTTGGGTAGATTGATTTCTGGCAAATGAATATTTCTCAAACAAAACGTCTTATTACAATTGTTACAATGAAAATGAGCATGTGTAAACTCGGGCGTACATTTGCAACTCGATTCGCAAAGCGCATATTTTATAGAACCCGTTCCGTCCTCGATTGAATGAATTAATTTATTTTCTTCAAACGTTTTTAATGTTCTATAAATTGTTACTCGATCTGCCTGATCCATTTCAATTTCTAAATCAGCCAAGCTCAGCGCAACTTCTGCATTCATCAATTTATCCAAGACCAACAATCTCATCGCAGTCGGATTAATAGAACGATTTTGTAATGTTTTGTTTAAAATTTCTGTTTGCATTTTCTTTAATTTCGAATATAAAGTTACGAAAAAAGAGGCAAATCGTATTGATTTACCTCTTTATATAAGTTTAAAAATTATCTTATTTAATCATAATCTCATCAACAAAAATATAGGATTTTCCTTGAAAAGGTTCTGCTAAATGACCTTTCGGGAAAGCACCATAATTTGTCGCTTTTACATTGATATAACGTGCTTTTTCTGCTTTGAACTGAACTTTCCATGAATCAGAAAACACATTATTATCAAATGTATCAACTTGTTTTTCTAACATTCCAACCAATTTAAAATTCTGATTATCCTTAGATGTATAAATTTCTAATTTAGTAGGAAGTACAATCCAAGAACGCGAATCTTGCAAGAAATTAATTTAAACAGAAGAAACTGATTTTGCTTTTTTCATGTCAACAATTGCTTCAAAATCTTGGTCATAATATCCTTGCCAATCGCCTTTTTTCAATTACTATCTCCAAGTATTCCTTCCAAAAAGCCTTGTGGACCAACTACATGATATTGTGTTATTTAATAGGCAGAATTATAAATTTTCAGCAAAAAGTGGACATCTAAGACCTAAAATTAAGCTAGTATTTAAAAAAAATAACTTTACCTGTTGTGCATTTTAAATAATTTGAGTTTTTTAGATTATTAATATTTCGATTAAAGTATGTTTTATTAATGTACTGAATTACTATTAGTGCAGTAATTTCATCTAGAATTCTGGTTTTACCCCCTTCAAAAGTTTTTGCATAATTGCGTCTAATCATAAATTTATCTCATAGTTAAGAAAATTAAGTTTCAATTCTTTTTCGATACTTTTTTAATATATAAAACTGAGGTTAATAGTCTTTTTGATTCGTTCTTTAAAGGGTTTCTAATTTTATATTTACCTGAGTAAATAAATCAATTTGAAAAGATTGAGAAAAATAACCTTTATCACCAAGTATCAAAGAATTTGATAGTTGTGTTTATAAATCGTTTAAATAATGGATGTCATGAACATATACAGGAGTTAAATCATAATTTTGAAAAAATGCATTTATAGAACAAACTGTATGCAATTTATAGCCATAAAAAGACATTCGTTGATAAGCACAAAAAACCTATTTGGTGCACTATACTGGTGTTAATTACAAATATTCGAGCGATTAATTCTTACTATTATACTCACCTGCAACGGCATACTATCATCGATAATACAATTTTCAAATTAATTAAATTATTTCGCTTATTTGAGGCGAATACTAATAATTTCGTCTGATAATCTACGTTATCTACGATTGTAAATACTTCGCTCAATTTAACAAATTTGCGCTTTTGGAAGGTTTAGAAATAAATATTTTTCACTATCAATATCCATAAATTCAGCTGTTAAGACATGACTTACGAGTTCTAAATCAAAAAAATAGGTCTTCTACGTTGATGAATTGAAAGTGTATCAGTTAACGTTTTCGTAAAACTTCCAATATTCTTTAGTAATTTGCAAGGAAGTTGTGCATTGTAAATGTTTTGTTGCTTAACACAATTTAATGATTTTCAATTAAATGAACAACTTTATTGTTTATTAATCAAAATGTAAAACGGGTTGATTATATCTTTTTTAACACAATTTAGAAATCGATAAACACTTGGATATCATAAAAAATTTAGGTGCACTAGGCTTGCTTTTAGGTGCAACGAAACTTGATCTTAGTGCGCAAACTAAATATACAAAATAAGATACTTCAATAAAAATCAATAAGCCAATTGTTCTTTCTATATGGCATTTTTGTCTTGAAGCCAACATTGAAGATTGGAAAGTTTTAGGAAAAAATGGAACTGCTTTAAACGCTGTAGAACAAGGTGTAAAATTGGTAGAAGCAGATTCAAATGAACAAAGTATTGGTTATGGTGGATGTCCAAGTAGTGACGGAAATTAACCTTGGAATCTTGTATTATGGACGATCAGGCGAATATTGGATCTGTTGCAGGTTTAGAATATATCAAACATCCGATTTCTGTTGCGCGAAAAGTGATAGAAGATACTCCACATGTCATGTTGGTTGGAGATGGAGCGCTACAATTTGCTCAGGAAAAAGGTTTCAAAAAGGAGAATTTATTGACTGATGTTTCCGAACAAGAATGGAAAGAATGGTTGAAAGACACCAACTATCAAATGCCAATCAATATCGAAAATCATGATACAATTGGAATGATTGCATTAGATGCGCACGGAAATCTTTCTGGAGCTTGTACGACAAGTGGAATGGCATACAAAATACATGGTCGTGTTGGAGATTCACCAATTATCGGCGCAGGTTTGTATGTTGATAACGAAATTGGTGCAGCGACAGCAACTGGACACGGTGAAGAAGTAATTCGTATTGCGGGAAGTCATTTGGTTATGGAATTGATGCGTCAAGGTTATTCGCCAGAAAATGCGTGTAAAGAAGCTGTTCATCGAATTATTAAGTTAACAAAATCGCGTAAAAAAGATTTATCGGCGATTCAAGTTGGTTTTATTGCGATTAATATACAAGGTGAATATGGTTCGTATTGTATTCATCTAGGCTTTAACTTTGCGGTTTATGACGAAACTGGAAATCGTTTGATTGACGGAAAATGTATTATAAAATGAAAAAATTAGAAATCGCTTGTTTCAACTTAGAATCAGCTTTAGTTGCAGCAAAATCAAATGCAGATCGAATCGAGTTATGCGCTGATGCTTCTTCAGGTGGAATTACGCCAGATTTTGAAGATATCAAAACATTGCGAAAAGAAACTGACAAAGATATTATGGTGATGATTCGCCCCCGTGGTGGAGATTTTTGTTATTCTAATGAAGAATTTGAACAAATGAAATCTGATATTATTATGATTAAAAATTTTAGAATTGATGGTTTTGTTTTTGGAATTTTGAATGAAGACAACGAAATTGATTTTAAACGAAATCATGAATTAATTGAACTTGCAAAACCTTTTCCTTGTACTTTTCATCGCGCTTTTGACAGAACTTCTGATGCCGAAAATTCACTTCAAATCGTGATTGATTTAGGATTCAAAACTATTTTAACTTCTGGTTTAGATAGTAATGTTGATGATGGAAAACGTGAATTAAAAAACCTTGTTAAAAAAGCAGAAAATCAAATTACAATTATGCCAGGAGGTGGTTTGCGCTCAACAAATATTGAAGAAATTGATTCATATACAAACGCTACTTACTTTCATTCATCAGCGATGATTGATAATTCTGGAATTGCTAATTTAGAAGAAATCAATCATTTAAAAAGTTTGATTAATTCTGAAAAATAAAAATAGTAACTTTGGCTTATGCTTTGGAAAAATATAATTGGACAACAGGAGATTAAAAACAAGCTTCAACAATCTATAAAAGATGGTCGTATAAGTCATGCTCAGCTTTTTTCTGGTCCAGAAGGTTCGGGAACTTTGGCTTTGGCAATTGCTTATGCACGTGAGGTTTTGTGTGGTTTGAATAACGAACAATGCAATCTGAAAGTTGATAAATTACAACATCCCGATTTACATTTTTCTTTTCCTTATTCAGCAACAGAAAGTGTAAAAAAGCCACTTGCTAAGTATTTATTAAACGATTGGCGAACTTTTGTAGACGAAAATGTCTATGGAAATTTAACGGATTGGATGTCTCATCTTGGAATTGAGAAAAAACAAGGCGTTATTCCTGTTGATGAAGCGGATGAAATCGTCAAAACATTAGCGCTAAATAGTTACGAAGGAGGCTATAAAATCATGATTATTTGGCAAGCTGAGGAAATGACAACTGCAGCTGCGAATAAATTGTTGAAAATAATTGAAGAACCGCCTCAAAAAACACTTTTTTTATTGGTAACAGAACGCGAAGATTTAATTTTACAAACCATTATTTCTCGTTGTCAATTAGTAAAAATCCCACGTTTATCACAATCGGATGTAAAGAACTATTTGGTTGAGAAGAAAAATATTAATCCAGAAAAAGCGCAACATATTGCTTTTCTATCGCAAGGAAATGTACGAGAAGCATTACATCAATTAAATGATGATGAGTATTTATTTGATAAATATTTTGTGACTTGGGTTCGAAAAGCGTTTATGGCAGCCAAAACTCCAACCGTTTTAAAGGATTTGATTGATTGGTCGAATCAAATTGCAAGTTGGTCGAGAAGTGAACAAAAAGATTTTTTAAATTATTGTTCCGAGATTTTTCGTCAAGCTTTATTAAAAACGTATCAATCTGATGATTTAGTTTTCTTGCAAATTAATGCAGAAGGTTTTAAATGGCAAGGTTTTGCACCTTTTATACATGGAGCAAATATCGAAGATATTTTAAATGAAATTAATGAAGCATCGTATCATATTGAGCGAAATGGTAATTCTAAAATTATACTTTTAGATTTATCTATCAAGTTAACTCGCTATTTACATCGCAAAACAGCATAAAAAAAACCACTTATCTAACAAGTGGTTTCTTTATATGATTTGAATGTTATTTCAAATTATTTTGCTGGAGCTACTTCTTTAGCTGCACCTTCAACTTTAGTTGCTGCTGAATCAACTTTAGCTGCTGCTGAGTCAACTACTGCTGCTGCTGAATCAACTACTGCTGCTGCTGAATCAACTGTTACTGCTGCTGAATCAACGTTAGCTGGTGCTTCTTCTGCTTTTTTCTCACCACAAGATACTGCTCCTAAAGATAAAGCTGCTACTGCAACTACTGCGAAAAATTTTTTCATTGTTTTATTGTTTTAATTATTAATAATTTTCGATTAATTTTCTTTGACAAATGTATTTCGAAACGTAAACAACAGCATGTAAAATCAATGTAATATAATTGTATTAATCAATTCTCAATAAATAAAATTTAAAAAATTGATTTTAAATATGTTATAAATTATTTTACAATTTTTGAATATTTTTTGTAAAAAACATTGTGTTAATTATTTATCTAATGAAGACAGTTAAATTTAAAAATTAATTGATTTTGATTAATTTTTGATCCTAAATCATTTAATCTTTATTTAAAAAAATTAATTATTTATACATTTGTATAAATTTAATAAAAGTATGCTAGTAGTTTCTTACATTCAAGAAAACAAAGATCGTGTAATTGAAGGACTTAAAAAACGTAACTTCAAACAATTAGATCTTGTTGATGAAGTTTTAAATGTGGATGAACTTCGTCGTAAAACACAATTTGAATTAGATAATGTATTAGCTGAATCCAACAAATTAGCAAAAGAAATTGGTAATTTGTTTAAAGATGGAAGATCGGAAGAGGCTAATGAATTAAAAATCAAAACGGTTGATTTAAAAACTCAATCAAAAGAGTTACAAGATTTATTATCGTCTTACGAAACCTCCGTTAAAGATATTTTGTATCAAATCCCGAATATTCCGAACGAAATCGTAAAAGCAGGAAAAGATGCTGATGATAATGAAATCGTTTTTGAACACGGAGATGCAACTGCAAAACCAAACAATTTGCCACACTGGGAAGTTGCTAAGAAATTTGACATCATTGATTTTGAATTAGGTGTTAAAATTACTGGTGCTGGTTTCCCTGTTTACAAAGGAAAAGGTGCTCGTTTGCAACGTGCTTTAACACAATTTTTCTTAGATAAAAATTCTGATGCTGGCTATACAGAAATTGTTCCTCCTTTCGTTGTGAATGAGGCTTCTGGTTATGGAACTGGACAGTTACCAGACAAAGAAGGACAAATGTATTATATTGGAGAAGATGATTTGTACTTGATTCCTACTGCGGAAGTTCCTGTGACGAATATTTACCGTGATACAATTGTAAAAGCAGAAGATTTACCAATTACGTTGACTGCATATTCACCATGTTTCCGTCGTGAAGCGGGTTCTTATGGAAAAGATGTTAGAGGATTGAATCGTTTACACCAATTTGAAAAAGTTGAGATTGTACGTATCGAAAAACCAGAAAATTCTTACGCTGCTTTAGAAGGAATGATTGAGCACGTAAAAGGAATTTTAGAAAATTTAGAATTGCCATACCGTATTTTAAGACTTTGTGGTGGTGATACAGGATTTACATCTGCAATTACATATGATTTTGAAGTTTTCTCTGAGGCGCAAGAAAAATGGTTAGAAGTTTCTTCTGTTTCTAATTTTGAGACTTTCCAAGCAAATCGTTTGAAATTACGTTACAAAGATGAAAACGGAACTCAATTAGCACATAGTTTAAATGGTTCTGCTTTGGCTTTACCACGTATTTTAGCCTCAATTTTAGAGAATCACCAACAAGCTGATGGAACAGTAAAAATTCCGAAAGCATTGCAACCTTATACTCGTTTTGAGATTTTAGATTAATTAATAATCTTTCAGATAAATAAAAAGCTCGAGAATTCTCGAGCTTTTTTTATGTTATTAAAACTGAAACTAAATCAAATACTTCAATTCTTCTTTCAAACTATCTTCCCAAGTCGGAATATTAAATTGATACACTTCTTTTATTTTTGATTTATCCAATAAACTATACGCAGGACGCTTCGCTTTTGTTGGATAAGCTGAAGTAGGAACAGGATTAATTTCGATTGTCGAATTAGAAAATTCTTTAATCTTTTGTGCAAATCCAAACCAAGAACATTCTCCTTCATTCGAATAATTAAAAATTCCATACGTTAAATCATCTTTCGAAATAATCGTTAAGATTGCATCAGCCAAATCTATTGCATTTGTTGGCGAACCAATTTGATCTGCCACAACAGATATTGAATCTTTGTCATTAAACAACCTAAGCATCGTTTTAACGAAGTTATTTCCAAATCGAGAATAAACCCAAGCTGTACGTAAAATAATCGTTTTAGGATTGTTTTCTAATGCTAAATTCTCTCCATCTAATTTTGTTTGACCATACACCCCTATAGGATTTGTTTGATCAGTTTCTAAACGAGGTTGAGCTTCAGTCCCATCAAACACATAATCTGTCGAAACGTGAATAAAAGGAATTCCTTTTTGATTCGTTATTTTTGCTAAAAATTCTGTTGCTTTTGCGTTTACTAAATAAGCATTCTCTTGATCATCTTCTGCTTTATCAACTGCTGTATAAGCTGCACAATTGACAACAAAATCGAATGATTTATTTTCGAAATAATGATTAATTAATTCTTCATTCGTAATATCTAATTCATTTCGAGTGACAAAAAAACATTCAATTTCCTTGTAGTTTTTTGATTGCTCTAAGATCGATTGACCTAACTGACCATTCGCTCCGGTAACTAAAATTCTTTTCATATATAAAAAAAGCCACTAAAATAGTGGCTTGAAGATATTAATAATTCTTAAAATTATAATCCTAATTCCTTTTTCACATCGTTTAATAAGTCGTATCCTCCAGCTTTGTAAACTAAAACACCAGCAGGTAAAACATATTTAACTCCTTTTTTTGCAGCAGCAGCATTAATTGCATCCATTACTCTTTTCTCGATTGGATCCATTAAAGCTTTCTCTTTTGCTTGCATTTCATCTTGAGCAGCTTTTGCATAAGTTTCGTATTTCTTTTGCATTTCTTGCTCTTTCTCTTGGTATTTGTTCGCTGCAATTAATTTTTGAGCTTCTTCTTGAGATTTACCAGCTAAATCTTTTTGAGCAGTTTCCATAAAAGTTTTATAGTCTGCTTGTAATTTTGCGATAGCATCTTCGTGTTTTTTACCTAATGCTTGTAAATCAGCCTCTGCTTTTTTGTAAGCTGGCATTGATTCAATTACTGCTTGCGTATCTATATGTGCAATTTCTTGAGCGTAAGATAAAACGCTTCCGAAAACCATCATTGTAAATACTGCTATCAATCTAATTTGTTTCATTTCTAGTCTAATTTGTTTTTTAAAATTTATTTTCTTGTTTTATTGCTACTATTGCTAGTTTTATTATTTCCGGAAGTTGATGTTTTTGAATTATTTGGTTTCAATTCTGGTCTTAAAGTCATTAATACTTCTCTACTTATGTCAAACTTTGGATCTGTGTAAATCATGATTAAATCACTTCCTTTATCAAATACAAAACCATATCCTCTTTTATCTGCAACTTCTTTTGTCGCATTATAAATTTGATCTTGTAAAGGCTTTACCATTGATCTTCTCAGATTAACTAAATCACCATTTGGTCCATAACGTTTATCTTGCAAAATTCTTACAGCCGCTACTTCATCAGCTAGCTTTTTCTCTTGCTCTTTCACCTGTTCTGCCGTTAATAAAATCTTTTCGGCTTCGAATTCGGCTTGTAATTTAGCTAAATTTTCTTGTTTTTGCTCAATTTCTTTTTGCCAAGACTCTGTTTGAGATTTTAATTTATTTTGAGACGATGTATATTCTGGTAAATTTTCTAAAATATACTGACTGTCTACATAACAAAATCTTTGCGCAAAAGAGAAACTTGCTAATCCAAAGAACAATGCTATAAAGCTAATCCATTTTTTCATATTTGTGATGTGTTAATTCTAAAATTATGCCAAAACGTTCTAAGCAAAATTAATCAATTTATTAGAATTGTTGTCCAATAATAAAGTGAGTTTGCCATCCTGAGCGTTCTGTTTGTCCAAATCCTTTATCGAATCCATATCCGAAATCGAATCCTAATAAACCAAATGCTGGCATGTAAATACGAACACCTGCCCCTGCAGAACGTTTTAATTCAAACGGTTTAAATTCACTTGTATTGTTCCAAACATTACCTCCTTCTGCAAAAGTTAATGCATAAATTTTGGCTGTTTGGCTCATTGTGATTGGATAACGCAATTCTAATGAATATTTATTATAAATTGTTCCACCTCCTTCTGGCGTAATATCTCCTGTTTGTCCACCAGAATTTGTTGCATCTTCGTAACCTCTTAATGAAATAATCTCACGTCCATCGAAACGATTTTGTGTAAGACCTGTTCCTCCTAAGTAAAAACGTTCGAAAGGAATTGTTCCAATTTTACGGTTATATGTTCCTAAAACTCCAAATTCTCCACCCGCTTTTAAAACTAATTTACCCGTTAATTCTTTGTAGAAATATGCTTTAGCTTTGAATTTATAATATTCTAACCATTTGAATTTTTCTACGTCAGACATGTTTGTATAGTCTTTGTTATTAAAAGCTGAATAAGGAAATGTTGTCGTAAACGATAAACTAATTTCTGATCCTGATTGTGGGAAAATAGGGTCTGGTCCAGCAGAATTACGTGTTAAACCTAATGTGTAGTTTAAGTTGTTTGACGAACCATTTTCATATTGCATATTACCAACAGACATCGCATAATTATCGAAGTTATATAACTGATAAGAAATTGAGTTTGATAAACGGAAATAATCATCTGGCCAAGTTAATAACTTAGTTAACCCAACTGAAGCTCCTAAGATATCCAATTTCGCTTTTTCTCCATAATTATCACGGTAATCATATTGCGAATAATAAAAAGACGTTGATAAAGCTGTAGGGCGTTTTCCTCCAATCCAAGGTTCAACAAATGATAAACTATAATTTTTATATCCGTTACCAGCTTGTGCTCTTAATGATAATTGTTGTCCATCTCCCATTGGAATTGGTTTCCAAGCTTTTTTATTGAAAAAATTCTTCAATGAGAAGTTTCCAAAAGTTAATCCTAATGTACCAATGAAAGTCCCTGCACCATATCCTCCTTGTAATTCTACTTGAGAAGATGATTTTGGCGCAACTTTCCACTCCACATCAACTGTATTATTATCTTGATTTGGTTGAATATCTGGAACTATTTGCGTTGGCTCTAAGTATCCTAAAGAAGCTAACTCCATCATCGTACGCTTAATGTCCGATTTAGAGAATAAATCTCCTGGTTTAGTCCTTAACTCACGGTATAAAATATGATCGTGTGCTTCTGTATTACCGTTAATCGTTACTTTATTAAGTGTAGCTTGTGTACCTTCGAAAACTTTAATTTCAAGATCGATTGTATCATTGTTTACACTTTTTTCTACAGGAATAGCACGAGCAAACAAATACCCTCTATCCATATATAACGTAGAAATATCATCGTCTTTTTCTGATCCAGAAATCTTTTTATTGATACCTACTGCATCGTAACGATCTCCTGTTTTGTAACCAAAAATTCGTTGTAATTGTTCAGAAGTATAAATTGAGTTTCCAGAAAACGTTACATCTCCTAAGAAATATGGTTTCCCTTCGTTAACTTTAATTTTAACTAATAAGTTTTTATCATCAACTTTTTCGATGTTGTATGACTCAACTTTAGCATCTCTAAAACCAACAGATTTGTACTCATCAACCAAAGTTTTTAAATCTTCCTGGAATTTTTCAGGAATCATTTTAGATGACTTGAAAATATTGATAGATTTCTGTTTGGTATTTTTCATCCCTTTTTTACGTAAACGAGCAGCAGTTAAGTTTTCATTTCCTTCGAAAATGATTTTCTTGATCTTTACACGCTCTCCACGATTAACATTCAATGTAATGTTTTCTTCGTCTTCTTTACCAGCAATTGGTTGACGTTCTACATTAATTGTTGTATTAGGATAACCTTTTCCAGTATAATAATCTTTGATTTTATTATTTGTCGTATTGATTAAACTTTGCGTAATCTTAACACCTGGATTTAATTTATTTTGTTTGATTAAATCTTCGCGTTGTGATTTTTTCACGCCGTTAATCTTAATTTCTCCTAAACTAGGAACTGAAACCAAGGCAAGCTCTAATGTTACTTCGTTACCTTCTATTTTATCTACATACAAGTCGATGTCAGAGAAAATATTAGATCTCCATAATTTTTTTACAGCATTATTTACCTTCGTACCTGGTAATTCTATCTCCTCACCGATAGCAAAACCTGCATAACGGATAATTTGATTCTTAGAATATTTAGAATCTCCTGTTACAACGATATCTTTCAGTTTGAAAGTTCGTGCATTGGTATAATCTAAGACAAAATTATCTTGTTGTGTTGAATCAATGGTTTTCGTAGAATCTACGACTTGCGCTTGTGCCATGTAAGCTCCAAGCATACACATTGTCCAAAAAATTTTCTTCATAATCCTCTATTTCAGTTCGATTAGTTCGTTAGTTGCTCGCTTATCTTACCAAATCTACGTTCTCGATTTTGGTAATTTAAAATTGCTTTATAAAATTCTTCCTCGTTAAAATCAGGCCAAAAAACCTCTGTAAAATATAATTCTGCGTAAGCAATTTGCCACAACAAGAAATTACTAATTCTGGTTTCGCCACTTGTTCTAATCATAAGATCTACCATTGGTAAATCGTGTGTATATAAGTTTTGATGAACTAATTCTTCATTAAAATCATTGTCGGATATTTCTCCGTCTTTGTATTTTTTGGCAATAGATTTCATCGCGTGTAATAGTTCTTCTTTCGAACCATAACTTAATGCTAAAGTCAAAACAAAATCTGTGTTGTCTTTCGTTTTTTCCATTGCTTGAGTCAAATCTTTGAATGCTTTTTTTGGTAATTTTGATAAATCTCCAATCACATTCAAGCGAACTCCATTTTTATGTAATTCATTTATTTCGTCCTTAATTGCAGAACTTAATAAAGTCATTAAAACATTGACTTCTAATTTTGGACGGTTCCAATTTTCAGTAGAAAATGCGTAAAGTGTAAGATGTTTTATACCTAATTTTCGACAAGTTTCTATTGAAGATCGTACAGCTCCCAACGCATTTTTGTGTCCGAAAGTTCTTTCCTTTCCGTTCTTCTTCGCCCATCTTCCGTTACCATCCATTATGATTGCAACGTGATGAGGTAGATTGTTTTTATCTATTTGTTCTTCTAAACTGTCTTTCATTTTATTTTTAATCGCAATAACATGCAGGTCGTCCGAAACTATACGTTAAGGAAATTCCTGTTAATACATACCAATCTTTATTCGATGTATTTCCAAATATTCTTTTTTTATACTCTTCAGAAGATAAATCTCCATTATCTATTGCTTCAGTAAAATTTGTTGAAAATTCACCTACATTGTAATCTAAATAATCGACACTTGTATAACGAATACCTGTTTCGAAAGACAAAATCCAACTGTAATTAAACCTTACTTTATATCCTACTCCAAAAGGAAGAGATAAATTGGTTTTGTATTTTGATTTTTTTATAATTTTTCCACTTGGGTATTCTGTTGAAACTGTTGAATCATAATCATATTCTTTTCCTTTTGCAGAAAAAGCTCCAACTCCTACAAAAATATAAGGTGATTGCGCTTTTTCTTGATCATCATTGATATTAAAGAAATTATACTCAAACATCAAAGATCCTTCTACAATATTATTTCGAAAATTTTTATTTCTTTCTAATTTATAATATTCTTTCGAGCGGTGGTCACTTGCACCAACTTTTGAATAAGAGATATTTGCTCTAAAACCCATTTGCGGATTTATATTAAAACGATACAATGCTCCTATTGAAATTGGTAAATAAATTTTCCCACCTGGTTCTGTTTTCGTAGGAAATGGATTGATATAACTGGCTTTACCAACATCTCCAATCACATTTGCTCCACCAGCAAAAATTCCGAGTTCATGTCTTTGCGCAAAAGTTAATTGCGAAAAACATAATATAAAAACAAACAAAAATAATCTCCTCATAAGTTGTGTTATTTTTTCGGCTTTTGCTTTTTATCTTCTTTTAAATTCGAACAAATATAAACAAAAGTCAATTCAACGTAACTGATTTAACAAAAATTAAGAAGTTTTATTGTAAATTTTAATTCCTTTTATCTGAACCCCAAAGCATTTTTTCTCTCAATGTTGTGAAATAAGTCGCGTCAATAGCTTCAACGATTAAGATTTTGAAGTCAGCTTTTTGTATTGTCAATTCCACGTCAGTTGTTAAAGGAAAGTTACGAGAATCTAACGAAAGGAAATATTCATTAGCTCTACTACGTATTTTTAAGTCAATTTTTTCGTTTTCTGACACAACTAATGGACGCACATTTAGATTATGTGGCGCAACAGGGGTGATGACAAAATTTTGATTAGACGGATGAACAATTGGTCCACCACAACTTAACGAATATCCTGTAGAACCTGTTGGCGTAGAAATAATCAAACCATCAGACCAAAAAGAATTTAAAAATTCATTGTTTAAATAAGCATCAACCGTAATCATACTCGTTGTTTCACGGCGAACTACAGTCACTTCGTTAATCGCAAAATTATTTTCAATTTCTACACCATCACTTCTTTTAACGGTTAATAAAGTTCGTGGAATAATGTTATAATCATCATTGAAAAAACTATCCATTTGCTCCAATAACACACTTTTATTAATTGTTGCTAAAAAGCCTAAACGTCCCGTATTTACACCAATAATTGGAATATTAGAATCCCTAACAATTGTAGTTGCTGATAAAATTGTTCCGTCTCCACCAAAACTGAATAAGAATTTAACCGATTTGTCTAAATCATCATGAGAAGTATAGGTTTCTACATTATCAGGTTCAAAATCAGTTGTTTCTTTTAAGATTTGAAGAAAATTTTGCTCAACACAAAAAGCAATTTCGTTCTGAATTAAATAATTAATAAATGGTGGAATAATATCCGTTAAAGACGTACTTGTTTTTTGTCCAAAAAGTGCAACTTTTATCATTAGGTATTCATGTATTTTAACAATTGTGCATAACGACTTTGCAGAAGTTCTTGTTTTTCGTCGTTATAAAATTTTTGAATCACTTGATATCCATATCGCTCAAATGTTTCACCAATTGTTAACAAGTTTGATGAACTAAATTTCAGCAAAACATAAACGCTATCTTCTTTATTTCCAACAATCATCATTCCCAATATTTTTCCGTTATTCACTTCTATAATATTAGAAATCGCCGTCATCGACAAGTCTTTTTCCGCAATCGAAACTAACATCGAAACGCCTTGTGCAGCGACAAAAGGGAAATTTGCAAACGTGTTGATAATATCCGTTTCCGTAATAAAACCAACATAACGCGATTGTTCGTTAATAATCGGTAAGATATTCGCCTGATTCGTGTACATCATCTGAATTGCATCTAAAAGCGTACTCGATTCAGAAAGATAAAAACTCTCCAAATATGAAGTATAATCTACTTTTTCATCATCAATTGATAATTCAATCAAATCTTCTTCCGAGATATTTCCAACAAAATCCAACCCTTTAAACAAAGGTAAATGCGTCAATTTATTCTCTTGCACAACTTCTAAAAGCTGACTTGGAGAAGAATTAACTTTCCCTGGTTTTATCTCATTCGATAGATATTCGGTGATATACATGGCACAAATTTATATATTTTAATACATTAATTCTCTATTTTTAATGCTAATTCGGTTAAAATCATTGATTATTAATTGAAATTTAACCAATTTATTTTAAATTATTTAGTCAAAATATATTCCAAAATCTACTAATAATCAAAAAATAATTTGATTTACAATTTTTTAAAACAAAACTCTTCCTCAAATTCAAAAAAGTATGGCTTAAATTTTGTAGATTTGCAGTACCAATTTTAGCATTGAATGAAGAACCCATTATTTTATGCCAAAATCTTACTTTTTGGCGAATATGGAATTATTGAGAACTCGAAAGGATTAACAATTCCTTATAATTTTTACCAAGGTGCATTAAAATTTGAGCCTTCTGAAATAGCAGAATCATCAAATGCTCACTTGAAAAATTATGCAAAATTTTTGGAAGAAAATTTTGCTGATACTTTTGATACAAAATCTTTTTCGGAAGATGTTGCAAACGGAATGTACTTCGATTCTAACATTCCTCAAGGATATGGTGTAGGTAGTTCTGGCGCTTTGGTTGCCGCTATTTATGACAAATATGCCTTGAATAAAATTGATATCAATCAAAATCTAAACAAAGAAAAAATCAGCGAATTAAAAGCGCTTTTCGGAAATTTAGAATCTCATTTTCATGGAAAAAGTTCTGGAATTGATCCTTTGATTTGTTATATGAATATTCCTTTGTTAATTCAATCAAAAAATGATATCTCGACAATTGGTTTACCTTCTGCAAATGCTGACGGAAAAGGAGCTGTTTTCTTAATCAATTCTGGTACACCAGGAGAAACGGCACCAATGATTCATATTTTCTTTGAAAAAATGAAAAAAGAAGGTTTCCGTAAAACATTGAAAGAAGAGTTTATTAAATACAACAACGCATGTATAGAAAACTTTGTGAAAGGTGAATACAATCCACTTTTTGCAAATCTTCAAAAATTGTCAGCTTGGGGTTATGAACATTTTAGACCTATGATTCCTCAAAAATTAGTGAACGCATGGAAAACTGGAATTGATACAGATACGTATTATCTAAAACTTTGTGGTTCTGGCGGAGGCGGTTATGTTCTTGGTTTTACACAAGATTATGACAAAGCGAAAAGCTACTTAAAAGACTTCCAGACCGAAGTTATTTACAAATTCTAAAAAATAATTTATAAAAATATAATCAATGAACGTTCAGAAAATAATCTTAAAAGTTTTTGCATTATTTTCTGTTGTACGTGGCTATAATTTAATTGTGCTTATTTTGGCACAATATCTTGCTGCGCTTTTTATTTTTGCGCCAGAAGTTGGTCATCGTCAATTGTTGACAAATCCAAAGTTGGACGGGCTTATTCTTTGTTCGATACTTTGTGTGGCTGCGGGATATATCATCAATAATTTTTACGATTTAGAAAAAGACGAACTCAAACGTCCTTTACAAGTTTATCTTCAAAAACAAGTTTCGCAAGGTTTCAAACTAACCGTTTACATTGTTCTAAATGCTTTAGCGTTGATTATTGCAGCTTTAATTTCGTGGAAAGTTTTCGTTTTCTTTTTGGTTTATCAATTTTTAGTTTGGTTTTATAGTCACAAAATCAATCGTTTTGCATTGATCAAAAACTTTTACTTGGTTGTTATTCGTGTCATGCCATTTTTTGCCTTATTGGTTTATTTTGATCATTTCACGTTCAATTTGGCTTTACATGCTACTTTCTTGAGTATTTTATTATTGATTACTGATATTGTAAAAGATTTGAGTTCTCAAAAAGCAGATTTGATTTATAATTATGATTCAATTCCAATTAAATATGGAATCGATTTTACAAAAGTTTTGATTTCATGTTTAATTATTACAGAATTAATCATTGGAATTATTATCATTATGAAAAATGATGTTGGTGCGATGAAGTACTTTTTTATTGCTGCGAATATCGCTTTCACAGTGATTTTATTTATCATTTGGAGAATAAAATCGACACAAGCATATAAGATTTTACATTATTTTTTTAAGGGAATGATTGTTGCGGGTGTATTTAGTATCGTATTAATCGAAATAAATCCCTTAACTTTGCAAACTATTGCGCAAAATTTTAATCAGCGCATAAATTAATCAAATTCAGATGAATAACAGACGAAATCAATCCAACGACAGAAATTCCCAAGGCGGGAACAATCGTGGAAAAGGTGGAGCAAGAGGAAATTCTTCTTCTAAACCATCTTCAGGGAAAGGAAAACCAACTTTTGGTGAAAAACCATCAGAAGAAGGAAAGAAAAGTTTTGGACCAAAGAAACCGTTTAACAAACCTGGTGAAAAACCATTTGTTAAAAGACTGAAAAAAGCACCAGTTGATGACGGGACTATTCGTTTAAATAAATATGTAGCGAATGCAGGGATTGCATCCAGAAGAGAGGCCGACGAGTTGATCAAAACTGGAATCGTTACAGTGAATGGTCAAGTGATTACTGAAATGGGTTATAAAGTACAACCCGATGATGAAGTTCGTTTCGATGGTCGTAAAATCTCTTCAGAGAAAAATGTATATTTTGTGTTGAATAAGCCAAAAGGGTTTATCTCTACATCAAATGATGAAAAAGGACGTAAAACTGTAATGGACTTAATGTCTACAGCAACTACAGCGAGAATTTTCCCAGTAGGACGCTTGGATAGACAAACAACAGGAGTTTTATTGTTTACAAACGATGGTTATTTAACTAAGAAATTAACGCATCCAAGTCATGATATCAAAAAAATATATCACGTTACATTGGACAAAAAGTTAACAGCAAATGATTTAGCTGACATCAAAAAAGGTGTTCGTTTAATTCCTGAAGGAATTGCAGTTGTTGACGAAATTTCTTTTATCGAAGGTAGACCGAAAAATGAAGTTGGTGTAGAATTACATATTGGTTGGAACCGCGTTGTACGTCGTATTTTCGAAACAAAAGGATACGAAGTAGAAGCGTTAGACCGCGTTTCTTTTGCAGGACTTACAAAGAAAACTTTACAAAGAGGTGATTTTAGAAGATTAACGGAATTAGAAGTTAACTTCTTGAAAATGTTATAATACCTCAGCTATAAAATTTAAAAACCACTTCTTTAGAAGTGGTTTTTTTATGTTTTAATCTTTCGAAACCTTGTTATTATAAGCTTCCATCATCTTTTTATTTGCTTCTTTCACAAAATCATCTTTCTCAATTTGTGTCATTTTCTGACCTTTTGATGGAATTTTAATCACTTCGTTTTTAGATGCTTCTTTTATATTAATTGCTCTGAAAATCGTTTCATAACTTTCGTCTTTCATTGTTGTTACAGCTTTCAATTCTAAAATTAAACCTGGTAACCCATTGAAAAATATTGGTCCTCCTTTTGGTTGTAAAGTTGGCGCAAACCAAACTTCTATCTTAGAATCTTTGTATTCGGTTATTGCTTTTTTTACTTTAATTCCCAAAATTTCTTTTGATTCTCTACTAATTGTCCAAGTGTATTTAGGCAAATTATCTATTATTAAAATATTCTTGTTCACATAATTTCCTTCAATTTTATATTGTGAAGTTTTATAATCGATGTAAATATTATCATCAATTGTACTCATCGACATAGATGATTGATTTTGACTATTATCAATTCTTACAATTTCAGAAAAAAACGACTGATTTTCATTAAAAAGTAATTGATAGTATTTTGGTGTAGAATTGTTTTTATCTAATTCTGCCTTAAAAACAGGATCTTTTTCGTCAAAAAACATTTTATCATAGGTTTCATATTCTACTTTCCACAAATTTTGAGCAAATAGAAATGGAGAAAAAATCATTAGAAAGAAGAGTAAAGCTTTTAATTTCATAGTTGATTAATTATGAACTAAATATAATAATTATTTACAATAAATAAAAGCGATTCAATTTTGAATCGCTTTTGTAATATTTAGAATTATTTCTTTTCAGAATTTTTTCCTTTGTTTTTCACATATTTCTCTAACCATTGATCTTGTTCCCACAACATGTGAAGAATATTTTCTCTAGCTGCATATCCGTGAGATTCTTTTGGTAATAAAACCAAACGAGTTGTAGCTCCCAAGCCTTTCAATGCATTGAAATAGCGCTCAGATTGCATCGGGAAAGTTCCTGTATTATTATCTGCTTCACCATGAATTAACAACAATGGTGTTTTCATTTTATCTGCATTTTGGAAAGGCGCCATTGTGTTGTAAACATCTGGAGCTTCCCAATAATTACGTTGTTCTGACTGGAATCCAAACGGCGTCAATGTACGGTTATACGCACCTGAACGTGCAATACCTGCCGCAAATAAATTAGAATGCGTTAACAAATTCGCTGTCATAAATGCACCATAAGAATGTCCACCAACCGCAACTCTTTCACGATCGATATAACCTAATTTATCTACTGCATCAATCGCTGCTTTTGCATTGGCAACTAATTGAGGAACGAACGTATCATTTGGCTCCTCTTTTCCTTCTCCAATAATTGGGAAAGCCGCATCATCTAATACCGCATATCCTCTCAACGCCCAATAAATAGGACCTCCGTAAGAAGGAGAAGTAAATTTATTCTCAGAAGTTGTAACCTGACCTGCCGTAGATGCATCTTTGAACTCGCGAGGATAAGCCCACATCAACATTGGTAACTTTTCCTTTTTCGTTTTATCATAATTTGGTGGCAAGTATAAAGTTCCTGATAATTCTACACCATCAGCTCGTTTGTACGTAATTAACTCTTTCGAAACTTTGTTCATTGCTTCAAAAGGATTTTTTGTAAACGTCACTTGTTTTGGCTTTCCTCCTTTCTGAAAAATATTACGAACATATAAATTTGGATAATCTGTTTTCGATTGAATTTGCTCTAAAATGATTCCTTTCTTCGGATCGATAACACGAGCAATTGTTTCTAATTTATCTGATTTTTGTGCTCTCCATAAACGAGAAGTTTTTTGCGTTTTGATATCAAAATCATCAACAAAAGGTAAGATTCCATCAGCAGAAACCCCTTCTCCAACTAACATCAATTTTCCTTTGTTAATCGCTAAAACATTGTAACCATAATCATTCATTTCAGTTACAAAACTTCCAGGATTATTGTAAGCATCTTGCGAATTTCTACTAAAAAAACGTGTTGGTTCTTGAGCTGGATTTGACGGATTGAACAAATAACTACTTTCGTTACGTGTATTATACCAAGCATCTCTCACAATCGCAACCTCATCATTCCCCCAAGTCACTCCTCTATAGCGATCTTTTACTTTTACCAACAACTCTTTGTTCGCTGTAAAAGGCGCAGCAACTTGATAAAGCGCATCGCGATATTCCGCAGGCTTGTTTGCATCACCACCATCTAAAGCTTCAACCCAATATAAAGTATTTGGTTTATCTGCTCTCCAATTCAAACCTCTTTTTCCCATAATCGTCGAAGAAAAACCTTTCGGAACAACTTCTTGTAACTCTTTATGATCTACTTCTTTTATTAATTTTCCGTTGATATCATACACAATATCAGTTGAAGGAAAACTATTGTACGTTACTAAATATGAAAAAGGTTTTTTGATTTCGTTTACCAAAACATATTGTCCATCTGGAGAAGTCGAAATATCCGTGTACATCGCAGCATCTTTCCATTTCGATTTTGCACCTGTTTCGATATTAACTTTTACTAATTCAGAAATTGCTAATTGTTCGAAGTTAAACTCATCATTTTTATTTTGCAATAAGTCTTGATAGGTTCTGTTTTGCGCTTCTTTTCCATCAGCAACAGAAACTGTAGGTCCAGTCGCAATTGCGTCTTTCGTATCAATCAAAGCTTTTTTAGAAGCTGGAATTACATTCACAATTAATTCTGTATCTGAAATCCAATTGAAAGGACGACCTAAGTTTGCGTTTAATTTATCATCATAAACTTTTGTGGCAGCTTGCATTTTTACGTCAACAATCCATAGTTCTACACCTTTATTTGTTGTATTTGTAACGGCAAATTTCGATTGAGAAGTATTCCAAGATTGATTAGAAAAACGACCTTTTGCAGGTAAACCAGCAATTGTTTTTTCTTTTGAAGTTTTCAGATCAAAATAAGTAATTTTCTCACTGAATGTTTCACGCGAATTAATATTTGTCACTGGATTAATTCGTAATCCAGCTAAACGTAATTCTTTTTCTGACAATTCATTAATCGTTTTGTAACGACTTCTATAAGACAAAAATGCATTTTCTGCCTTGCGATCTGTACTAATTGAGGGTGGCATATCCGCGTCTGCCAATTGTAAAATTTCTTGCGGAGGCAATTGATAAGTAACATTTTCTTGCGCTTTTACCGACGCACCAAAAGTCATCGCTATAAAAAGCAACGAGTAAACAATTTTCTTCATGTGTTTTTAAGATTTTACTTTATAAAGATATTGAATCTTTGGTAAAATGATATGATAGAAGTTAGTTTTGACCAAAATGTATAAAAAAAGACGAAAAATATTCGTCTTTAGATTTTATCTTCTTTTACCAAATTTACCTCCTTTCGTATTTGTAGGTGGTTTACTTTTTCCTACTCTGGCTTGAGTTGTTGATTTTTTTACTGGCTTTTTAATTGATTTTCCTTTCGAATCTTTAAAATCTAGAGAAATTTCTTTTGTTTTTTTCGTTGATGATTTTTTTGATTTTGAAGCTGGTTTCTTTTCTTCGTGTTTTTCCGAATCTTTCGTCAAGCGATTGATTTCTGCTAATTCTTCTGCTGTTAAATCTCGGTGTTGACCAATTCCTACATTCAATGTTAGATTCATAATTCGAACACGTTCTAATTTTTTTACACCATATCCAAAATATTCGCACATACGACGAATCTGTCTATTCAAACCTTGGATTAATGTAATTTTGAAAACATTTGTACTTATTTTTTCGATCTTACATTTCTTCGTAACTTGGTTAAGAATCGGAACACCTTTCGACATTCTTTCGCAAAATTCATCCGTAATTGGTTTATCAACGGTTACGATATATTCTTTTTCGTGATTATTTCCTGCACGTAAAATCTTATTCACAATATCGCCATCGCTTGTCAATAAAATCAATCCTTGCGAATCTTTATCTAAACGACCAATCGGAAAAATTCGTTCTCCAAACGAAAGAAAATCGATAATATTATCTGGATCTGTAGGATCTGTTGTACACGTAACGCCCACAGGTTTATTCAGCATAATATAAACCGCATGCTCCTTTTCGCGCGGTTCTATTTCGACACCTTTTACAGTCACCACATCATTTGGTCCTACAAATTGCCCAATTTTAGCAACTCGTCCATTAATTTGTACCAAACGATTTTCGATGTATTGATCTGCTTCGCGACGCGAACAAAAACCACTATCGCTAATATATTTGTTTAAACGCAAAAAATTAGTTTCTTCCATACTTGCAAAGATAGTTTTTTATCGATTTGAAATATATTTTGACAAAATTCTTTATCATTCTGCAAAACGATGAAACTTATTTATCTTTACAAAACCAAAGATTTTGAGAAATGAAAAAAATATTTTTTTTGAAAACTTGCGATACGTGCAAACGTATTATGAAAGAGTTTGATTTTACAGGTTTTGATTTGCATGAAATAAAATCGACTGCGATAACAGCAGAAGAATTAGAAGAAATGAAGAATTTAGCTGGCAACTACGAAGCTCTATTTTCACGTCGTGCACAGAATTACAAAAAATTAGGATTGAAAGATCAACAGCTTTCTGAAGATGATATCAAAAATTATATTTTATCAGATTATACTTTCCTAAAACGTCCTGTGGTTGTAGACGGAGACAAAATTTTTATTGGGAACGAAAAGAAAAACTTAGAAGCCCTTGGGCAATATTTGAAATAGAAATCACACATGAAAAAAACAATTTTATTGAGTACACTTTTGATGAGCGCGAGTTTATTAGCTCAGAAAAAGAACGTCACAATGGAAGACGCTGTACTTGGATTATCGACGAATTTACGTATCGAAAATCTAAATCAAGTACAATGGATTCCGAATCAAAATGCGTACACGCAAAATGTAAAAACATCATACGGAGAAGCTTTAATCAAGAAAGAAGTTCCATCTCTTAAAACGGATACAATTTTTAGAAGTTCTCAATTTGAGAATAAAAGAATTCCTTCTTTGAATTGGATCAATGATGAGCAAGCTTATTTTTCTACAAAAACGGGTTACAAAACAATTACAACTGCTGGTCAACAAAATGATTGGTTGAAATTACCTGATAATGCAGAAAATGTAGAATTTGATGCAACAAATAATCAAGTTGGATATGTGGTTGATAACAATTTATTTTTTGTTGATAAAGCTGGAAAAACGCATCAAATTACCAAAGATGGAAAATATGAAATCGTGAATGGAAAATCGGTTCATCAAAATGAATTCGGGATTCACAAAGGAATTTTTATTTCGCCAAAAGGAAATTTAGTGGCGTTTTATAGAATGGATCAAACAGCGGTTATAGATTATCCAATTATCGATTGGTCGGTACAACCTGCAGTGAACAAAAACATCAAATATCCATTTGCTGGAACAAAAAATCATATCGTTACGTTAGGCGTTTATAATCCAACCACTCAAAAAACGACTTTCTTAGAAACTCATCCAGAGGTTGATCATTATTTAACTTCGGTTACGTGGTCACCAGATGAAAAACATATTTATATCGCGTTACTTTCTCGTAATCAAAAACACATGGAATTGAATCAATATGATGCTGTTTCAGGGAAATTGATTAAAACATTATTCAAAGAAGATGATGCAAAATATGTAGAACCTCAAAATGAATTACATTTTATTCCAGGAAAAAATAACGAGTTTGTTTGGTGGTCGCAACGTGATGGTTTTATGCATTTATATCGTTTCAATACAGATGGAAAATTATTAAACCAAATCACAAAAGGAGATTGGATTGTAACAGATCTTGTTGGAGAAAATGCGAAGAAAAAAGAATTTTTAATCATGACAACAAAGGATTCTCCGAAAGATCGTCATTTATATGCTGTGAATTGGGAGAATGGAAAATTGCGTAAAATAACAACAGATGGAGGAACGCACAATGTTTCGGTTTCAACGAACGGAGAATATGCAATTGATAATTGGAGCAATGATAACACGCCGCGTAAGATTGATGTGTTGGATGCGAATGGAAAATTCAAACAAAATATCTTAACTGCTCAAAATCCTTTAGCAAATTACAACACAGCGAAAGTTGAAAATGTAACATTAAAAGCAGATGATGGAACAGATTTGTATGGAAAATTGATTTATCCTACAAACTTTGATTCTTCGAAAAAATATCCAGTTATCGTTTATTTGTACAATGGTCCTCACGCGCAATTAATCACGAATCGTTTTCCTGCAACAGGAAATCTTTGGTACGATCACCTAGCGGAAAAAGGTTATGTTGTATTTACAATGGACGGACGCGGATCGGCCAATAGAGGTCTTAAATTTGAGCAAGCGATTCACGGAAATTTAGCAACAACAGAAATGAATGACCAAATGAAAGGTGTTGATTTCTTGAAAACTTTACCTTTCGTAGATGCGGAACGTATGGGAATCCATGGTTGGTCTTATGGTGGATTTATGACAACATCATTCATGTTGCGTAAACCTGACGTTTTCAAAGTTGGAGTTGCTGGTGGACCAGTTTTAGATTGGACACAGTACGAAATTATGTACACAGAGCGTTACATGGAATCGCCACAAGATAATCCTGAAGGTTTCAAAAACACAAATTTAATTAATCGTGTAAAAGACTTAAAAGGTAAATTATTGATGATTCACGGAGCGCAAGATAATGTGGTTGTTTGGCAACATTCAATTGATTTTATTCGCGAAGCAGTGAAAAATGGTGTTCAAATGGATTACTTTGTTTATCCTGGACATGAGCATAATGTTCGTGGAAAAGACCGCGTTCATTTGATGCAAAAAATTACAGATTACTTCGATTTATATCTTAAACCAGAAGTTCCATCTCAAAAATAATAGTCAACAAAAAACCACTTCTTGCGAAGTGGTTTTTTGTTATTTTTATGTTGAAAAATATCAATTTTTTTATTTAGAAATGTAGTGTTATTACTTCAATTAATATTATACTCAGTTTTTAATAGAAAGATACAAAATATCATAAATTGGCAATAATGATATTAATATAAAAACTAATTTATTTATTCTACTTTCTTTATTAAGGATAATTAATATAACATTCCAAATTGCTAAAAATATATTTATATAAAGAAAAATATAAGTACTAAAAATTCCTAATCTATAAATCCAATTATAATCAGATATTCTATAGATCTCAACAATTTTTGGTAGAAAAAATACCAAAAAGAATAATGCTATAATAAATAAAATATTTGTTTTATAGTTTTTCAAATTGAAAATTTAATAAATTCAAAACCCAAAAAATAATATTATCAACAAGTTTCTGATGCGATGCTGAAACGAGTTCAGCATGACTACTTAGAACTTAGAACAAATTTACTTCTTTGTAAACTCGAATTTTTGTCCAGCTTCTTCTACAGAAAATGTCTTTTTATCTTTTGCAAAAGTCAATTCCAAACCACCTTGTTCATTCACAAATTTACCATCACCTTGATAATCTAACGGAATAGTTTGTCCTCCAAAAACTAAATTCAATTTATCGTTTTCAGCTTTCAACACAAATTCTGCATTGATTTGTTTGTTCGTAAATGTACCTTCATATTCTTTTGGATTAATCTTTTCAACAGGTTTTGCATCACCCATATTATATGTATTATTCTTTAAATCAATATCTGGTAAAGCTCCATTTGGATCCAATTTAATCGTCGAAACTTCTTTTGTTGAAGGCACTTTGAATGTCCATTCTGTATTACGCTTCCAAACTTCAATCGGTAATTTAACTTCTTGAGAAGTCCCATCTTTAAAGTTCACTTGAACAGTAGTTGGCATTGGTAATTGTCCAAAATTTTCCACTTTCAAAATCAAGCCTTTTTTGTAATCTCCATCTACATATTTTGCACTGTTAATTCCTTGATCAATTGTCCATTTATTCAAAAACCAACCTCTCCAAAACCAAGATAATTCTTCTCCTGAAACATTTTCCATCGTGCGGAAAAAATCTTCTGGCGTTGGATGTTTATATGCCCAATATTTGATGTATTGGCGCAATGCTTTATCGAATTTTTCTTCACCCAAAATTGTTTCACGCAAAACTTTCATTCCAGCACCTGGCTTATAATACAACAATGCACCGATATTTCTTTCGCGCATATTATCTGGTTGAGTCGTTACAGGCTCAAGATTATCGCTGAATAAATAACCCGCCATTCGTTGTGCAGATTGCTTTTTGTAATATTCGCCATTGTTGAAATTCTTCGTCGAAATATCATTGATAAACGTATTAAAACCTTCGTCCATCCAACCATGAACACGCTCATTAGAACCAACAATCATCGGGAACCAAATATGTCCAAATTCGTGATCTGTAACACCCCAAAGTCCTTCACCTTTCGAAGTCATATGACAAAAAACAATCCCGGGATATTCCATTCCACCCTCATTTCCTGCCACATTTGTCGCCGCTGGATAAGGATACTCTAACCATTGTTTCGAGTAATGCTCAATAGAAGCTTTTATATATTCTGTCGATCTTCCCCAAGCATCATTTCCGTCACTTTCTACTGGATAAGCCGAAATTGCCAACGATTTTTGACCACTTGGAAGATTAATTTTTGCTGCATCTAAGATGAACGAAGATGATGAAGCCCAAGCAAAATCACGTGTATTCTGAATTTTAAATTTCCACGTTTTTGTTCCTTTTGCAACTTTTGTCGCTTTGTTTACCTCATCAGCAGAACGAATAATAACGGTTTTATCACTCGCTTTTGCTTTGTTCCAACGATTCACTTCTTCTTTCGAGTAGACTTCGTTTTCATTCAATAATTCTCCTGAACCAACCACATAATGCGTTGATGGAACTGTAATATTTGCTGTTACATCTCCATATTCTAAATAAAATTCGCCTGGTCCTAAGTATGGTAACGTATTCCATCCCATAATGTCATCATAAACCGCCATGCGAGGAAACCATTGCGCCATCGTAAAAATCTTTCCATTTTTAGTTGGTTCTACACCCATTCTATCGGCTCCATAATCTGGTGAAACAAATGAATATTCGATTTTTATTTTTGTTTTTCCTCCACGAGCTTTCAAATGATTAATCAAATCAATTTGCATGCGTGTATCCGAAACACTGTATTTCGCTTCTTTTCCGTCTATTTGAACAGATTTAATTTTATAACCTCCTTCAAATTCAGAAGTTGAATCGCCATAACGGCTTCCAGAAATCGGTAATAAAGCGCTTCCACGAGACTCTTTTTTGAATAAATTTTGATCCAATTGTAACCACAAAAAGTCTAAATCATCAAAACTATTGTTGGTATATGTAATTTCAGATGTTCCCGAAATTTCATTTTTTTCTTCATTCAAACTAACATTCAGATTATAATCTGCACGATTTTGCCAATAATTATGACCTGGTTTTCCACTCGCCGAACGAGTTTCTGTTGCATTATTCTGATAAAAAAATGGTTTGAAAGCTTCTTGATAATCGTATTTTGGTTTTTCTTGTTGACCAAAAACCGAAATCGAGAATAAACTTATTCCTAAAAGTAAGGGTTTGAAATAATTTTTCTTCATGTGTAAAATTTTACAGTAATTATAAAATTACCTCATATTTTTCAATATGAGGTAATTTCAACTTTATAATTATTTTAAAATTTTTAGTTTGAAGCTTTTTAAATTCTTATGGTGTTAATTTTTAGGTTGATTATAAGGTAAAGCAAGTAATAAATTTCAGTTTTTCCATTCTAATATTTTGATTAGATGAAATTAACACATTTGTAGGCAATAAAAAAACTCATCTAAAAAAGATGAGTTTTCTATATTTTATTAATTTTTCTGAAAATTATTTCTTGTTTGCATAAAGAACTGGATTCAAATCCTCGTCATTATACATTTTCATTTGTTTATACACTTTCATGTATTTTTTACCTGCTTCAAAATCAGCCAACAATTCTTCAATCGCTGTTGATAAATCTTGATGTTGTTGATTCAAAACATCTAATTTCACTTGACAAGCTGCTTTATGCTCCGGTGTTGCATTTTCACGTTCTACCTCTTGTTTCATGTGATAAACCTTAAGCGATAAAATAGAAAAACGGTCTACAGCCCACGCAGGAGATTCTGTATTGTATGTTGCATCTGCTTTTACATCAACATTTGCATATTGTTGTAAAAACCAGCTATCCACATATTCTACCATATCTGTACGTTCTTGGTTTGATTTATCAATCCAACGTTTTAAACTTAGTGCTTCAACAGGATCAATTTGTGGATCACGAATAATATCTTCTAAATGCCACTGAACTGTATCAATCCAATTTTTTTTGTACAATAAATGAGCGATTAAATCTTCTTCGCTATATGGATTTTCGATTTGACGATTTACATCATCATATTTGTGATAATCATTGATACTTTGATTAAAAATAGACCAAGCTTTATCTGTGAATTTCATGTTTTGTTTTAGTTTATAAAATAAAAGCATTGTAATTGTATACGCAACTACAATGCTCTATTATCTAATTAAAAATATATTTTAATTTTCTTTTTTGTCAGAAGTACTTTTTGTAGCTTCTGATTTGTTATCATCTTTTGTTGCTTTCTTGAATTCGTTTAATCCAGAACCTAATCCTTTCATTAATTCAGGAATTTTCTTTCCTCCGAATAATAATAACACAACAAGTACGATTACGATCCATTCTTTACCTCCTAATCCCATACTGAATTGATTTTAATGCAAATATATAATTAATTTATTACATTCCCGCTACCCAAGAAGCAGGATTTTGTTTTGTTATTCCGCTCCAAATTTGGAAATTCATGACTGTTTCACCATTAGGAGTTGTATCAATTATTCCTATAGATTGACCTCGTTTTATTTCATCTCCTTGCGAAACACTTACGCTTGATAAATTTGTGTACACAGAGAAATAAGATCCATGGCGTATTAAAACAGATTTATTTCCTCCTGGTACAGCCATCACTTTTGTAACGACTCCTTCATAAACTGCACGCGCATGAGCACCGCGATAACTCGAAATATCAACACCGCTATTCATAGTTGTAATATTAGATAAAATTGGGTGTGAATTAGCTCCAAATCTACTTACAACCGTTCCTTTATCAACAGGCCAAGGTAGACGACCTTTGTTTGATGAGAATTCTCCCGAAATACCTTCAGAATCTGGACGTTCTGCAAAAGTCTCAGCCGGTTTTACTGCATCTACTTTTACAACACGTTCTTTTTCTGGCACTTTTACAACAACTTTCTGCTCAGCTTCTATCTTCGCTTTACGCTCAGCTTCAGCTTTAGCTGCTGCAATTTTACGAGAATCTTCTTCTTTTTGAGCTTTTAGACGAGCATCTTCTTCTGCTTTACGTTGTGCAATGATGCGTTGACGTTCTGCTTCAGCTTCGCGTTCTAATTGTTCAAATTTAGCAACTTCTGTTTTTGCTGTAGATACGAAACTTCCTGTTGGATGATGATTTAAATAAGATTGATACGCTTGTTTTGTATGCGCTGAACGTGCAATATTCCATGCTTTGGCATCATTTTCAATTCTTAAAATAGCTGTACGAGCTGATTTCGCATAATCTCCTTTTGGGTTATCTCTTAAATACTCATTATAAGATGCAATTGTATTTCCTCGTTTGGCTTCGTTCCAATCTTTTAAATCTTTTTCTGCACGAATTTTCGCTTGTCGAATCTCTTCTTCAATAATTGCTTTAATCTGTGCATCAATTTGGCGTTGTTGTGCTTCTTTTGCATTAATTTCAGCAGCAATAACACCTTCGTTTTTACGGAATTCTTCGACCGCTTTCTCTTTTGTTAATCGTTCTTTTTCAAGATTTTGACTAAACAAAGTTTGCTGAGAAAGTACTTTTTCTTTTTCGTCTTTCGCTTTTTCTTTTTTTGCTTTTTTCGTCTGAATATCAGTTTGTTTACCGATAATTTCATTTGCTTGTCCTAATTGAAAAGCCGAATATTTTTCTAAATATTTGATACGACGATATGCTTCTCCCAAACTTTTAGAAGAAAGCACAAAAAGTAATTTATTTTCAACAGATTTGTTCTTATATGCTCGAACCAAAACCTGTTTGTAGTCTTTTTTTAGCTCAACCAACTCGCGCGAAAGTTTATTAATCTCTAATTGAGTTAAATAAATTTCGTCCTCGATAAAGCGTTTTTCTTTCGATAAGTTGTTAACTAATTTTGTTTGTACCTGAATTTTTTTCGTCAAATTCTGCACAAAATCAACATTTAACTTCGAATTTTGCTTATTAAACTCGAGTTGTTTGTTTAAGTTTATAATCTCTTTTTTAAGCTGAGCATTCTGTTTTTGTAAGTTCGCTTTATTGTACGGAACCTGCGCAAACACTGATAATGACAACGTTAAAAGTACAGTTGATAAAACAAACTTCATTATTTTATTTCTTTTTTCTTATACCCATCTGGAATTGAGAACGGTGTGTTCGTTTCCTGAAACGTAAAACTATTATATTCCAAGTCTATTTGACGCGTTTTTTTCTCTTTTATAATAATTTTAACATTTTTCGGAAATTCCTCTGCTTCAGCTTTTACCCAATTGTCGTAAGCCAAATCAACTTCCATTTTTCGTTTTGGATCTTTCAGATGTGCTTCTTTCAATCGGAAACCGTTATCAAAAACATATGTTTGTATGTATTCGCCTTCTTTTGCAGAAGTTGCAATCGCTTGATTTTTATTATATGTAATTGTATATTGATTATTCGCAAAAGTCGCTGTATAATCTGTTGGATTTAAATCAACGAAAACTTTTCCTAACATCAAATTTTGTAATTTTTGATAATCGATAAAATCAACTTTCAATAATTTATTTGCAATAGAAAAATCTCCTTCATAATATGTTTTACCTAATTTTTCATAAGCAGCGAAACCTTCAGGTGTAATTAATGCACTGGCACCAACATATCCTAATTTTGACAAATTAACTGATATCTTTTGTCCATTTTTTATTGAAATAGTTGCATTAACATTTCCTAAATCTGTAGAAGCTTTACCTCTAACAATAACATCTTTGAATGATGATTTTTTTAACAAGGTTTGCTGAATAATTTTTGAAGAAGCCGAAACAACTTCTGTATTATCTTTATCTACTTTTGCTGCTTTCTGAGTGTTACAAGCTGTTGCAAGAACCCCTAAACAAAAGATATACGTTAATTTTTTGATCATAATTTTTATGCTTTGTGTGATTTGAAATCCAATTCTGAATAATCTCCTAAACTGATACTTCGCGAAACATCATAATATTTGGCATTATTTCCGATCATAGTATCTGTAAGATTTGCATTACTGATGATTGAATTTTCTTGAATCAAACTGTTATCAATATTCGAGTTTTCAACAACCGTTCCATTTCCTAATGAAACAAAAGGTCCGATTTTCGAATTTTTAATCACGACATTTTCTCCAATAAAACATGGTTCAATAATTAATGAATTGTCAATTTTTGCAGAAGAATGAATCGTTTTGAAATCTTCTTTATCCAGATTCAACACACGTGTATTGGTATCAACTGTAACTGCTTTGTTACCACAATCCATCCATTCGTCCACTTTTCCAAGCGTAAATTTATCACCCGCAGCACGCATATTTTCTAATGCATCTGTCAATTGATATTCTCCACCTTTTTGAATATCATTTTCCAATAAATATTCAATTTCTTTATATAGCTTTTGCCCATCACGGAAAAAGTAAATCCCAATAATTGCCAAATCAGAAACAAATTCTTTTGGTTTTTCAACGAAATCTGTAATAACATTATTATCATCCAATTTCACTACACCAAAAGCCGAAGGATTATCAACTTGTTTTACCCAAACAACGCCATCCGACTCCATATCTAATTTGAAATCTGCACGGAATAATGTGTCTGCATACGCCACAACTGTTGGTCCATCCAAAGCTTCTTTTGCCATCCAAATAGAATGTGCTGTTCCAAGCGGCTCCAATTGATGACAAATTGTTCCTTTTGCTCCTAATTTTTCTGCAATTGCAATTAAATCAGCTTCAACCTCAGCTCCAAAATCACCAATCACAAAAGCAATTTCGTCAATTTTTTCTGAACAAACTTTTGCAATATCTTCTACCAAACGATGGACGATTGGTTTTCCAGCAATTGGAATTAATGGTTTTGGTGTTGTTAATGTATGAGGGCGTAAACGTGAACCACGTCCTGCCATTGGGATAATAATTTTCATTTTATTTCTAAAAATATTTTTTGTTAGATTGATATTTTATTATTGGATTAATTCTTTTTTAGATTCTTCGACAGGCTCAGAATAACAAAAAATATTATTTATTGTTTTCCTGTACTTCCGAAACCTCCAGCTCCGCGTTCAGTTTCATTTAAAGCGTTTGATTCTTCCCACTCAACCGTTTCATGTTTTGCGATTACTAATTGTGCAATTCGCTCACCATCGTCGATTGTAACTGCTTCGTTTGAAACATTCGCTAAAATAACACCAATTTCTCCACGATAATCTGCGTCGATTGTACCAGGAGAATTCAAACAAGTTAAACCATATTTTAATGCCATTCCACTACGAGGACGAACTTGTGCTTCGTAACCTGCTGGTAGTTCAATGCTCAATCCTGTTGGAATTAATCTTCTTTCCAAAGGTTTTAATTCGATTGGTGCATCAATGTTAGCTGTTAAGTCCATTCCAGCAGATAAAGCTGTTTTATATTCTGGTAAAGCGTGTTTCGAGATGTTGATAACTTTTACTTTCATCTTTATTTTCTTAGTTTTTTAAGTGTGTTTTTTTCCGCAAACGCAATAAACGAAATGTACACGATTAGAATCAGATTACCAATAATCAAATTAGAATCGAGCATATAGTAGTTTGTACATGCTAGAGCAATTGCAATTCCCATGTAAAGTAGAATTTTATTCACCTTATATGGAATTGGATAAACTTTCTGCCCCCAAATGTACGAAATCACCATCATTACACCATACGCTAATAAAGTTGTCCAAGCAGAAACCATAAAACCATATTTTGGCAATAAAAAAACATTCAAAATAATAGTGATTGCACCACCAACCAATGAAATTATAGTTCCGATACTTGTTCTATCTGTAACTTTGTACCAAGTTGAAAGGTTGTAATAAATTCCGAAAAATAAATTCGCAATTAAAATAATTGGTACAATATCTAAAGCATTCCAATACGTTGAATTTGGAACAAATATTTTCTTAATCCAATCTATATTTGCTAAAATTCCAAGAATCACAATATTACAAATGATACTGAAAAAGAACAGAATATTCGCATACGTCTGTTTTGCATCTCCTTTTTTAGCAACTTTAAAGAAAAATGGTTCTATTCCCATTCGATAAGCTGTAACGAAAAGCGTCATCAATGTTGCTAATTTGTAACAAGCACCATAAGAACCCGCTGCTGCTGGATCTATTAATTGTCGTTGAACTAATTTATCGAAATTTTCATTCAAAATATAACCCAAACCAGCAATCATAATCGGATATCCGTACAAAAACATTTGCTTGAAAAGAGGTTGATCAAATTTGAATTGAACATGGCGTACAACGCCTATTAATAATACAAAACCTAAAATACTCGCTAATAAATTTGCAATAAACGGATACGAAATCGCATTATCAAAACCAAGGCTTAGCATAAAATCTTTCGAAACATAATACAACAAACCAATTGTCAAAACTGCTTGAAAAACATTCTGAATTACGCGAATTGCTGTATATAATATTGGTCGATTTTTAAAACGAAGAACCGCAAAAGGAATCACACAAATTGCATCAAAAAACGCAATCCACGCAAACCACAAAATATATTCTGGGTGATCGCTATAATTTGCAAAATCTGCCAAAGGCTGTAAAAAAAGAAAAACCAAAACGAGCATCGCAGTAGAACTCATCACCATAAACCAAAAAGCTGTATTCAACACTTTTTGATACATTCCTTCTTCGGTTGCGTAACGAAAAAAGGCTGTTTCGAAACCAAATGTTAAAATGACATTCAGGAAAGAAACCGCAGAATATAATTGAGAAAACATTGCAAAATCTGAATTATCAACTTGCTTGATAATAAAAAAATTCAATGCTAAAATAATTACCCTCGGCAATATAGAGCCAATACCGTAGATAATGGTCTCACTAAAAAGCTTTTTATACAAAGTCGTTAAAATTTTTACAAAATTGAGTTTCTTTTCGTAAAATTCAAAATACCTAAGCTACAAATTAATTAACTTTGTCTGTTCAATACATATATTATGATAGAGTTATCTAATCGTAAAGTTGGATTAATAGGGAACGGAAGCTGGGCAACTGCGATTGCAAAAATGCTGAATAAAAACCTTGAAACTTTCAACTGGTGGGTAAAAGATGAATACGTAAAAGGATATTTGGAGCGAAATAGACACAATCCAAATTATTTAACTGATGTCGAATTTAAGTCAGAAAAGCTTAAAATTTCAACGGATATCAACGAAGTTGTCATGAATTCGGATATAATCTTTTTGGTTGTGCCATCTATTTACGTTGCCGATTGTTTGAGTAAATTAACTGTTCCGTTGACAGATAAATTTGTAGTAACATCAATCAAAGGAATTATTCCAGATCATTATCAATTGGTTGGGCAATATTTGTTTGATAAATTCGATGTAAAAGAAGAACAATTAGGAATTGTAAGTGGTCCTTGTCACGCTGAGGAAGTTGCTTTGGAGCGTCTTTCTTATTTAACAATTGCGGCGCAAGACGAAAACAAAGCACAAGTTGTTGCGGATTGTTTAGCATGTGATTTTATCAAAACGAAACTTTCAAACGATATTTACGGAACTGAATTTGGCGCGGTATTGAAAAATATTTACGCGATTGCAGCAGGTATAGCGCATGGTTTGGGTTATGGAGATAATTTCCAAGCAGTTTTGATGAGTAATGCGATTCGAGAAATGAATCATATTTTAAAAACTGCAAGTCCAATGAAGCGTAAAATTAACGATTCGGCTTATTTAGGCGATTTGTTAGTAACAGGATATTCGTTCTTTTCACGAAATCGAATGTTCGGAAATATGATTGGAAAAGGTTACACCGTAAAATCTGCTATTTTGGAGATGAATATGGTTGCCGAAGGTTACTATGCGACAAAAGGTGTGGCAATTATGAATGAGCAATACCAAATAAAAGCGCCAATTATCAACGCTGTTCATAAGATTTTATACGAAGATAAAAACGCAAAAAAAACTTTCGAAAAGTTGTCTAAAAAATTAAATTAAGATGATTAAACAAGATTTTATTTCAAAATATATTCAAGAATTAAACAAAACATTGGCTCGAATCATTTCGTTAGAAGTTGGAAATGCAGATGAAGGTTTTTTGATTATTTTCAATCAAATGTTACAATCGTATTACAAAATTGATGATAATAATTTGTCGACTTTATTGGAAGCAAACGAAGAACGCGATCAATTTTTGTTGGCAGATGAATTGAAAAAGAAAAATATTTTGACGTTTATGAAAGCGATTCGTATTTATCTCAATCGAGAAGATTTTACAAAAGCAAAAGCATCTTACGAAGTCTTGAAACGCATTGAAAGCATCAATTCTGGAATTTTTCAATTTCCGACAGAAGAAGATCATTTGATTGTACAAGAACGAAAAGTTGTAGAAGAAAAAATGAGTAATTTGTAATAAAATCAAACTTTATAAAATTTCAAAAAAGCTGTTAGAAAACTAACAGCTTTTTTTTGTATCTTAACACAACCTAAATCAACCTACTATGGATAACATTCTTTCATTACTATCATCATTATTTTGTTTTTTTCTCCATTTGCACTACTTCTTGGAATAACTTTTTGGGCATGTAAATCACGCGAAAAGAAACAAAATGCTTTGTTAACACAAGTTCCTCCAAATGTAGAATTTAAAGCAGTTTTGCGTTATAACTTTGGAAATCTACAATCAAAATTCTTAAAAATGAAAGCGTTTCAAGGAAGTGGTGTTTTATATGTTTTGGACGACAAAACACATTATATCACCACAAATAATCCGAATGATAATTTTATTTTCGATCTGAAAACTTCACAAATCAATTGGATTGGTGTTAATCTTACAAATGGTTTGTTGGAATGGTTTCAATTGAAAAATGGAGAAAAAGATTATTATTTCAATTTCGAAACTGGCATGTTTATTTTTAATATAAATTCTAAAAAAAATGAACACAACACAAGTTTTTAATTACTTAAAAGAATCGCAGAAAAAATATCAATAATCTAAAACCACTTCACAACGAAGTGGTTTTTCTATTTAATCAGAAAATCATCAACTCAAAACTTAATGATTTATTTTCCAATTTGTCCGTATCTTTGCGCAAACACAACAAAACAATGCAAATTTTAGACGGTATTAAACTGGCAAAAGAGATCAAACAAGAGATCAAGGAGCTGGTGCAGAATTACAAAGACCAAGGAGTTCGTGTACCACATTTGGGTGCAATTTTAGTAGGAAGTAATGGTGCTTCTCAGACCTATGTTGACAATAAAATCAAGGATTGTCATTTTGTAGGTTTCGAGTCATCAGAATTACGTTTGCCTGATACAATTTCTCAAGAAGATTTGATTGCAGAAATTGAAAAATGGAACAATGATGATACATTGGACGGGTTTATCGTGCAATTGCCATTACCAAAACACATCGATCAAGAAGCGGTTATCAATGCAATTGATCCTAAGAAAGATGTAGATGGTTTTCATCCGATGAATTTTGGTAAAATGGCGTTAGAAATGGAAACATTTTTACCTGCTACACCTTACGGAATTATGGAAATGTTAGAGCGTTACAACATTGATACAGCTGGTAAACATACAGTTGTGATTGGTCGTTCTCGCATCGTTGGTCGCCCAATGAGTATTTTGATGAGTAAAAATGGAAATCCCGGAAACAGTACAGTAACATTAACTCATTCGAAAACTCAAAATTTAGAACAATTTACAAAAGAAGCTGATATTGTGATCACTGCATTAGGTGTTCCTGGTTTCTTAAAAGCTGATATGGTAAAAGTTGGAGCGGTTATCGTTGACGTAGGAATTACACGCGTTGATGACGAAACTAATCCACGAGGATTTAGATTAGCTGGTGATGTAGATTTTGATAATGTAAAAGAAAAAGCATCGTGGATAACGCCAGTTCCAGGAGGAGTTGGACCAATGACACGCGCTATGTTATTAAAAAACACATTGTTGGCATACAACAACAAAAAATAAAATTATGATACACATTGCATCAACAACTGCAGAAGAACAACAATTGATACAAGAAGGGAAATTATTGCCTGTTATGGAGCATTTTTACACAATTCAAGGTGAAGGAATGTACACAGGTGTGGCTTCTTATTTTATTCGATTAGGAGGTTGTGATGTTGGTTGCCATTGGTGCGATGTAAAAGATAGTTGGGATGCTGAAAAGCATCCCTTAACTAATGTTGATGAATTGGTGGATTTGGCAACTTCTCAAGCCAAAACAATCATCATTACAGGAGGAGAACCTTTGATGTGGGATTTGACTTATTTGACAAAAAAACTACACGAAAAAGGTGCAAGAATCCATATTGAAACTTCGGGTGCCTATCCGTTGAGCGGAGAAATTGATTGGGTTTGTCTTTCTCCGAAGAAATTAATGTTGCCGTTAGACGAAGTTTGCGAAGCTGCAAATGAATTGAAATGTATTGTGTTCAATAATCACGATTTTCAATTTGCTGAAGAACAAGCTGCTCGAGTTGGAAAAGATTGTACGCTTTTCTTACAAACAGAGTGGAGCAAACGCGACAAAAACCTTCCATTGATTGTGGAATATGTAAAAGAAAATCCAAAATGGCGTTATTCTTTACAAACACACAAATATTTGGATATTCCTTAGAAATTTATCTGTTTAAAATCAGTTCTATTTAGACTGAGTAAATTTTTTTAAGTTACTGAATTTCATTATTTTTACATCAAACAAAAAATTGAAATAATGAAAAAAATAGCTTTGATGAGTTTCGCGGCAATTTTGATGATGAGCTGCGGAGATTCTAAGAAAGATGAATCAACTCAACCAGAAATAGATTATAGTACAGCTCCATCAGAAGATGCTGAAACTTCTACAGCTACGCCTGCTACAAACAATCATATTGTTTTGAAAGCGAGTGATGATATGCGCTACGATAAAACTGAATTTACAGTAAAAGCTGGTGAAGAAGTAACTTTAATCTTAATGAATGCTGGTGAAATGTCAAAAGAAGCAATGGGACATAATTTTATTTTATTAAAACCAGGTTCTGATGCTTCTGCTTTTGCAAATACAGCGGCTTCTGCTAAGGCGACAGATTATATTCCGACCGAATTACAATCAGAAATTATTGCGCACACAAAATTGTTAGGTGGTAAAGAAAATGATCAAATCAAATTTACTTTAGAAGAAGGTACATACGATTTCTTATGTTCTTTCCCTGGTCATTTTGCCACAATGAATGGAAAAATAAAAGCGGTTAAATAGATTGTGCAATTATTTTTTATGTCAAATATAATATTGGCACAAATATTGAATTATATTAATCGTATAAGATTTAGTAGAGTAAATTTTGTCCTCATGTGTTAATTTTAAGCCTGTTTCTTAACAGGCTTTTTTATTTTACAAAAATTTATTGTTCAAATATTTAACACTTATTCCAAATATTTTCATTCTATAATTTCATAACTTGTTAGTCACAATCAAAAAAATACTTTATTATGGGAAAGAATGTAGCACATCAAATTGTAGAATTACTAGAAAAAACGAATATAAAACGTGTTTATGCAGTAACTGGTGATAGTCTCAATTTTTTTAATATTGCAGTTAAACAAAGTGACAAAATTGATTGGGTTCATGTAAGACATGAAGAAGCTGGAGCAATAGCTGCTACTGCCGAATCAGAATTGAATGGGATTGGATGTTGCGCTGGAAGTTCTGGTCCTGGTCATGTACATTTGATCAACGGAGTTTATGAAGCACATAAATCAAGAACTCCTTTAGTTGTAATTGCCTCTACTCTGCCTACAATAGAATTTGGTACAGATTATTTTCAGGAAACGAATACTATTAAACTTTTTGATGATTGTAGTTGTTATAATCAAATTATTACTCGAGCAGAACAAGTTCCTAGAATGGTACAAACAGCAATACAACATGCTATTTCAAAAAAAGATGTTGCAATTATTGGACTTCCAGGAGATATTGCAGAAATGGAAGCCGTTGAAAGTAATTATACCTCGAATTTCTATTTCAATCAACCTATTATTACTCCAAATAAAACTGAATTAAGAGAAGCTGCTTCTATTATAAATGATGCTAATAATATTACCTTATTCTGTGGAATTGGCGCATCTCAAGCAAATGAAGAAGTTATAAAACTTTCTCGTCATTTGCATGCTCCAGTTGGATATTCGTTCAAAGGAAAAATGAGTATTCAACCCAATAATCCAAATGAAATAGGAATGACAGGATTACTTGGTCAACCATCTGCTTATCATGCTATGCACAAAGCTGATTTAATTATTTTGATTGGTACCGATTTTCCTTATAAAGATTTTATTCCAACAGATAAAAAAATCATTCAAATTGATTCAGATGGCTCTAAACTTGGACGAAGAGCTAAAATTGATTTAGGATTAGTCGGAAATGCAAAAGAAACAATTAACGAATTAATTGAGTTATTAGAACCTAAGCAAGACAAAGATTTTTTGGATAGTCAATTAGAAATGTACAAGAAAGTTCTTGAAAGCAAAATGACATTTGTTCATGAAAAAGGAAAAGAAAATGCCATTCAACCCGAATATGCAGCTTATTTATTAGATGAGTTAGCTACAAAAGATGCTATTTTTACAGTTGATACAGGAATGTGTTGTGTTTGGGGAGCACGTTATATAACGGGTACGGGGGAAAGGAAAATGTTAGGATCTTTTAATCATGGTTCTATGGCAAATGCAATGCCTCAAGCGATTGGTGCACAAATGGCATATCCTGATAGACAAATTATTGCGATGTGTGGAGATGGTGGAATCTCAATGTTATTAGGAGATTTAGCAACCATCAAACAATATAATCTACCTGTTAAACTAATTATTTTTAATAATAGAACATTAGGAATGGTTAAATTGGAAATGGAAGTTGCTGGTTTAACTGACAATGAAACAGATATGGAAAATCCTGACTTTACTTTGATTGGAAAAGCAATGGGAATAGAAAGCGAATCGGTTAAAAATCCTGATGATTTACCTGATGCAATCGGAAGAGCTTTTGCGTATAATGGACCGTATTTATTAAATGTATTTACAAATCCAAACGCTTTAGCAATGCCTCCAAAAGTAGATCTTGATCAAATGATTGGAATGACAAAATCTATGGCGAAACTAATGTTAGGTGGAAAAATGAATGAGGTAATGGAAACGATTAAATCCAATTATAAACATTTAAAAGATTTATAATGAATCAACCATCATCTATCACACAATCAAGTAAAAAACTTTTCATCATTGCATGGGTTTTAGGCTTAATCTTTTATTTCATTGATTACGCAACTCGTTCTGCGCCTTCATTAATGATCACAGATTTGGCTCAGAATTACAACATTTCTAAAGAAAATTTAGTTTCTCTCATTGGAACATATTATTACACCTATTCGATATTCGCTTTAATTGCTGGAATATTTTTAGACAAATTTGGTGCAAGATATTCGATGTTTGCAGGATGTTTTATACTCGGAATAGGATGTATTTTATTTATCGCTTCCTCCCAATTCGCTGGAACAACAGGCAGATTATTACAAGGAGCAGGTAGCGCATTTGCTTTTCCTGGTTGTGTCTATTTAGCAACCAAAGGATTCTCATCAAAATCTTTAGCAACAGCAATAGGCTTCTCTCAATGTATAGGAATGCTTGGTGGAGCGGCAGGACAATTTGTGGTTGCGCCATTATTAGAAAATGGTTTTGGATATAAAACATTTTGGATAATTGCTGGAGTTTTATGTATAATTCCAGCTGTAGCAATGCTGTTCATAACTCCAAAATCGTCTGAAGAAGAGATCGAAAAAAGTAAACAAACCTCTTTTATTGAACCTTTCAAAATTATTTTCAGCAATCCAAATTCTTGGTTAACTGGTATTATTTCTGGATTATTATTTATACCGACAACAATTTTTGCCATGACTTGGGCTGTTCCTTTTTTCAAATTAGACTTAGGTTTTGATGCTCACAATGCTGCTATGACTGCTGCTATGGCGTCACTAGGCTGGGTAGTTGGATGTCCATTAATGGGTTATATAACGGATAAAATAGGAAAAAGAAAACCTGTTATTCTTTTTGGTTGTATCGGAATGATCCTGATGTTTTTACAACTCATTTATCTTTCAGATTTAATTCCAATAAAAGTTACATTTTTCATTTTTGGGCTTTTCTCTGGAGTCGCAATGATCCCATATTCGGTTAGCAAAGAAGCTAATCCAGATTATGTAAAAGGCTCTGCAACTGGAGTTCAAAACTTTTTGACATTTGGTGTAACTTCTCTAGTTAATCCTGTTTTTGCTAAATTATATGGAAACGAAATTGTAAATGTTACAGATAAAACTGTACATTATCATCAAGCAATTTGGTTTTGGATCATTGGAATATTTATTGCCATTATTCTAACCTTATTTTTAAAAGAAACTGGTCACAAAAATTCATAAAAAAATCCGCTCATTGAGCGGATTTTTGAGTAATTATATTGATAAATTATTTTCTCCAATATTTATAAGCATTGATTAATCCATTTGTAGAAGCATCATGAGAAGTAACTTGTTCATCATTTTCTAACTCTGGTAAAATCACATTTGCTAATTGTTTTCCTAACTCTACTCCCCATTGATCAAAAGAGAAAATATTCCAAATAACACCTTGCACAAAAATTTTGTGTTCGTACATCGCAATTAAATTTCCTAAAACTTTTGGAGTCAATACTTGATATAAAATTGAGTTTGTAGGACGATTTCCTTCAAAAATTTTGAAAGCAGTTAAGAAATCAATTTCTTCTTTCGATTTCCCTGCTTTTTCTAATTCAGCAACAACCGTTTCTTCATCTTTTCCAAAAGCTAAAGCTTCTGTTTGAGCAAAAAAGTTTGATAATAATTTTGCATGATGGTCGCCTAAAACATTCAACGAATTAGCTCCTGCAATAAAATCGGCTGGAATTAATTTTGTTCCTTGATGGATTAATTGATAAAAAGCATGTTGTCCATTTGTTCCTGGTTCTCCCCAAATAATTGGTCCCGTTTCATAATCTACTTTCTTTCCATCACGACCAACATATTTACCATTACTTTCCATATCTCCTTGCTGAAAATATGCTGCAAAGCGCGATAAATATTGTTCATAAGGTAACAAAGCAACCGAATCTGCACCAAAGAAGTTGTTGTACCAAATTCCTAAAAGCGCCAAAACTATTGGTATATTTTGATCTAAAGTTTCTGTTTTGAAATGCACATCCATTTCATGCGCTCCCTCTAACAATTCTTCGAAATTATCGAAACCTACTGCCAAAGCAATGCTCAAACCAATCGCACTCCACAATGAATAACGACCACCAACCCAATCCCAAAATTGGAACATATTTGCCGTATCAATTCCGAAATTAGCAACACCTTCTGCATTTGTCGATAACGCCACAAAATGTTTCGCTACATCAGCTTCTTGAGCATCAGAATTCAAAAACCATTCTTTTGCTGAAAAAGCATTTGTCATCGTTTCTTGCGTTGTAAATGTTTTTGAAGCAACAATAAATAAGGTTGTTTCTGGATTTATTTCTTTAAAAGTTTCTGCTAAATGCGTTCCATCAATATTCGAAACAAAATGAATATTCAAACGAGTTTTATAATGTTTCAACGCTTCCGTTACCATCACAGGTCCAAGATCCGAACCACCAATTCCGATGTTGACAATATCTGTAATTTCTTTTCCTGAAAAACCTTTCCATTCACCAGAAATTACTTTCTCCGAAAATGATTTCATCTGATCTAACACCTCATTAATTTGAGGCATCACATCTTTTCCGTCAACCAAAACTTCTTCATTAGAGCGATTGCGTAAAGCTGTATGCAGAACAGCACGTTTTTCTGTTACGTTGATGACATCTCCTTCAAACATTTGCTGAATTGCCGTATCAACATCCATTTCTTTCGCCAAATCAACCAAAAGTTGAATCGTTTCTGCATTAATTCTATTTTTCGAATAATCCACTAATAATGAAGGATATTGAATCGAAAATTCTTCAAAACGATTTGAATTTTGAGCAAATAGTTCTTTGATTGATGTATGCTGAATCGTTTGAAAATGTTTCTCTAACGCATTCCAAGCCTTTGTAGTTGTTGGATTGATTGTATTTAAAGCCATAATATTTTTAGTATTCTTTCCTTAACAAATTTAATCATTTCAAATTCATGTCAAAATCAATATTATCACGATAACGTTGTAGCAGAAAAATTTTAAGAAATAATTATCTATCTTATCATGTAACCTTTTTAAAAACAATGCGTCATATAGCAAACAACAAAGTCATGCGCAACTATTTTTTTGGATTAATTTTAAGTATTTGTACAATCGTTCAAGCCCAAATTCAAGTGAAAGGAACTGTAAAAGACAGTAATAATTTGCCAATTTCATACTGTTCTATTGGAATAGAAAATTCAGAAGTTGGAGCAATTACAGATGAAAATGGTCAATTTTCTATCGAAATTCCCGAAAATTTAACTAAAACTCATTTAGTTTTTGATGCGTCAGGTTATAATTTAACTTCAAAATCGGTTCATGATATTCAACAAAGTTCTGTTGTTATATTAACTGAAAAATCAATTTCATTGTCAGAGGTGACACTGAAAACAGAAAAAATGAAAGAGAAAATTATTGGACAAAAAACTCGTCCGATGCTTACTTTTTCTAAAATGTTTGATGAAAATGTACCTACAATTGAACAAGGAAATATTTTTGAAATTTACCCAACTACAAAACTGAATGCGTTTAATTTTCATATTATTCCAAGTTCTAAATTTGAAGAAATAACGCTGAAAGTAAATATTTATTCGGTCAAAAATGGGTTACCCGTAGAATCCATTTTAGATAAAAACATTATTTATAAAACTTCTACAACAGGATGGCAAAAAATTAATTTAACACCTTATAAATTTCGATTCAAAAATGTTGATCAAATTGCTGTAACACTACAATTAGTTGGTTATAAAAAATTAGATCAAGAAGATTTTGTTTTTGGTGTTTCGGCTAAAAAATCTTTAGCAAAAGATTTATTGTTTAGGTATCAAAGTCAAGGTAATTGGGAAGCTTCCGAAGGCGTTTTTATCGCCAACTTAGATCTTTTATATTCAAAAGATAAATTGACTATAAATGAGGAAAAGCCTGTAGAAATTGATACAAAAACAAAAGAATTAATTTCATATTATCAACATAAAGAGAATGCTAAAAAGTTGATTTATGGAAAAAATAAGTTAGGAAAATATATTGACATAAACGATGCAAAGATTTATTATGAAGAATATGGACAAGGTGAGCCTTTGATTTTTTTACATGGAAATAACGGAAGTATAGAAGATTTTTATCGACAAATTCCATTTTTTGCCAAGCATTATCGAGTAACTGTTCTTGATACGCGCGGACAAGGGAGAAGTACAGATTTGACAAATACACCTTACACTTATGAAGAATTTTCAAACGATTTACTTCAAGTGATACAAAAACTTAATCTAAAGAAAGTAAATCTTGTTGGTTGGAGTGATGGTGGAAACACAGCTTTAATTTTCAATACTCAACATCCTGAATTAGTTAATAAAATTATAACAATTGGAGCAGTTCTTAATCCAAATGGAGTAAGCGAAGAACTGATTGAGAATTTGAAAAGTTTAGTAAATAGATCTTCAGAAAATACGAATTTACGCTTAATCAAATTGATGTTAAATGAACCAAAAATTACTAAACTAGAATTAAATAAAATTCAAAATCCTGTATTGGTCATTGCTGGAGAAAAAGATGAAGTAAAAGAGAGTCATACTAAAGAAATTCAACAAAATATTTCAAAAGCAGAGTTATTGATTATTCCAAATTCGACACATTATGTTCCTTTCGAGCAACCAAAAGTATTAAATGAAGCCATTTTGAAGTTTTTGAAAAAATAGGAACATAGGTTTAGTTTTCATTTTCTCCATATCTTTACCCAACTAAACCAACTCAATGAAATACATCACAGGTTTCTTCGTCCTTATTTGGCGCATTTGGATGATTTTATTAGCCGCAATTTATGTCCTAACAATTGGTGTTTTTATCGTATTACCTTTAGCAAACTTCGATAAAACATTTCCTTACATCTACCCATTTATAAGATATTGGGGAAAATTTGTTTTGTATGGAACAGGATTTAGAATAGATTACAAAAAACTTGTTCCACTCGAGCCGAAAGAAAATTATGTTTTTATAGCTAATCATACTTCGGTGATGGATATTATGTTGATGTTGACGATTCTAAAACATCATCCAATCGTATTTGTAGGCAAGGCAGAGTTACTCAAAATCCCTATCTTTGGACGAATATTCGAACGAATTTGTATCCCTGTCGACCGAAAAAGTGCACGTAGTAAAGCACTTGTTTATCCCGAAGCAAAGAAAAAGTTAGACAAAAATCTGAGTATTTTTATTTTTCCTGAAGGCGGCGTTACAAACGACAAAGAATTCAAAATTTATTTGGATCCTTTCAAAGATGGAGCGTTTAACATTGCGATTGAAACACAAACACCTTTGGCTGTTTTGGCGATTCATGGTGTTAATAAAATGTTTCCATTCAATTGGTTTCGAGGATATCCAGGGAAAATAAAAGTTCGATTATTAGCTACTTTCGAAACCAAAGATTTAGACGTTAAAAAAGATAAAGTGGCGCTGAAAGAAGCTGCTTACAACATGATTTTAAAAGATTTAGAACAATGAAAAATTTAGTTTATATTGCAATAGGAACTGTATTAACGCTGGCAAGTTGTAATAAACAAACTTCATCATCTACCGAAATAGAAGCAAAGGATAATCAAACTTTTGCTGATTTAGATAAAGCTCGCATCAAACATTTGAGTTTGGATATCGAAACCGATTTTGATACGCATCAAATTAAAGGTTCTGCGGCTTATACATTCGAAAATAATCAAGCAAAACAATTGATTTTAGATACCGAAAAACTAATAATTGATTCAGTTTTATTAGCGAATGGAAAAAAAACAACATACAAATTAGGTGAAAAAGATTCTATTAAAGGTCAAGCCTTAATCATTGATGTTACGCCAAATGATACAATTGTAAAAGTTTTCTACAAAACTTCTCCAGACGCAAATGCCTTACAATGGTTAAATGCACAACAAACTCACGATAAAAAGCATCCGTTTTTATTGTCGCAAGGACAAGCGATTTTAACGCGTTCTTGGATTCCAATTCAGGATACACCAAGTGTTCGCTTAACGTATGATGCAAAAGTAAAAACGCCAAAAGATTTGTTGCCTTTGATGAGTGCAATCAATCCGAAAGAGAAAAATGCAGAAGGTGTTTACACGTTCAAAATGCCTCAACCAATTGCACCTTATTTGATTGCTTTGGCTGTTGGTGATGTACAATATCAACCAATCGATAACAGAACGGGAGTTTATGCAGAACCTGGCTTATTGAAAGCTGCTGCGTGGGAATTTGCCGACATGGGAAAAATGGTAACGGCTGCCGAGAAATTGTACGGAAAATATCCTTGGGAACAATTTGATGTATTGGTTTTACCACCTTCGTTTCCTTTTGGTGGAATGGAAAATCCGCGTTTAACATTCGCAACACCAACTGCAATTGTAGGTGATCGTTCGATGACGAATTTGATTGCACACGAATTGGCGCATTCTTGGTCTGGAAATTTAGTAACGAATTCTACTTGGGATGATTTCTGGGTAAATGAAGGATTTACAGTTTATTTCGAACGTAGAATTATGGAAGAATTAGAAGGAAAAGATTATGCAGATATGATTTCGGTAATCGGTTTTCAAGATTTGGAAACGTCGATGAAAAATATTCCAGAAAAATATACTTCATTAAAAGTGAACATGAAAGGTGCAAATCCTGATGATGCTTTTTCTGATGTTCCGTACGATAAAGGTTATTTATTTTTGAAAATGTTAGAAGATAAATATGGTCGTAAAAAATTTGATAAATTCTTGAATCAATATTTTTCTTCGCACGCTTTCCAAACGATGACGACAGAAAAATTTGTGGAGTATTTGAAAACTAATTTGACAAATGGAGACGATTCTTTTGTTCAAGAATGGATTTATAACACAGGTTGGCCAAAAGATTTGAAAAAACCTACTTCAAAATTATTCGATTTAGCAGAAGCACAGTTACAGCAAGATATTAAAAACGGGCGAAATAAAGTTGCTCCGAAAAAAGTGGCGATATCTACGAGATCTACAAACGAATGGGTTCATTTTATTCGTCAAATTGATACGACTAAAAACACGAAAGAAGATTTTGCTTATTTGGATGCTATTTATGATTTTACAAATTCAAAAAATCCAGAAATTGAATGTGCTTGGTACGAAAAAGCATTTTTAATGCACTACGATAAAGTTAATACAAATGCAAAAGAATTCTTGGTAAATGTTGGTCGTCGTAAATTTTTAGAGCCTTTATACTTAGCTTTAAAAGAATCTAATCAATTGGATTTAGCGAAGAATATTTACAAAGATGCGCGTCCAAATTATCATTTTGTTGCGCGTCAAACAATTGATACAATGTTAAATTACAAACCATAAAACATGGCGATTGTAGCATATACAGACGGTTCGTCGTTGGGAAATCCTGGTCCAGGAGGATTTGGTTGTATTTTGTTGGAAACCGAGAAAAAAGTCAAAAAAGAAATTTCTCAAGGTTTTCGACTAACGACCAATAATCGAATGGAATTGTTGGCAGTTATTACGGCTTTGGAAACGCTAAAGTTCACCAACACGGAGATTACTATTGTGACCGATTCTAAATATGTGGTAGATGCTGTGGAAAAACGTTGGGTTTTTGGTTGGGTGCAAAAGAATTTCAAAGGAAAGAAGAATGCTGATTTGTGGAAAAGATTTTTAGAAGTTTATAAAATTCATCGCGTAAAATTTCAATGGATAAAAGGTCATGCTGGACATCATTGGAACGAAGAAGCTGATAAATTGGCGGTTGCAGCAGCAAATAAACCAGAAAATTTTAAGATAGATTCTTACTTCGAAATTCATCAAAACGAAGAATAATTTTCTACTTTTGTGAGGCAGAGAGGAAAATGAAAATGAAGAAGTTGTGGAGATTTCTCCCACTAATTTTAATTACAATTTACAGTTGTTCGCCTAAAAAAGAAAAAGGTGAACTTGTCTACTTTAGTGGACGAATCGCCAATGCACAAACAGATAGCATTTACCTATTATTGAATAATCGTGAAAAGGCTTTTGCTTTAGATTTTGATGGAAATTTTTCGGATACAGTTCAGTTAGTTGACGAAGGCTACAAAACACTTTCTATTGAGCGCGAAGAGTTTACAATTTATTTGATTCCAGGTGATAGTTTGATTCTAAATACAGATTTAAAACATTTGGAGAATAATTTCAAATTCTCTGGAATAGGAAAAAATCGAAACAATTATTTGGTTGACAAAAGTTTTAAAATGGATAAATTCTTAACTGAACATACCGAATTATTTAAACTTGCTCCGCCAGATTTCAAAAATCAAATCAAAAAGTTTCATCAAAAAGTTTTCAAAGATTTAGAGAAATTAGAAGTTAATTCTTCGTTCATCAAAACGGAAAAAACGAATTTAGATTACGATTTTATCAATTTGTTGTACATGTACAAGGATTCTTACACTTACTACAATCCTGCTTCTCAGCAATTACCTGTTAATTTTTTGACAGAATTAGACGAAATCGATCTAGATAATGACGAGGATTATAGAACGTATCAGAGTTACCGTAATATTGTCTTAACAAACTTACAAGAAAAATTATATCAAGGAATTTCTGCTGATGCTTTGTTAGAAAATATCAAAAGTCAGTCAATTAAAAATGGTTTTATTAATTCATTAATCTATGAACTTGATCCAAAAGATCCGAATAGCAACGGAATTTATCAAGCGATACAAAAACACTGCAATTATCAACCTTGGTTGGACGAAGCTGCAAAGAGAATGAAAAAATTTAGTTGATAACTCAAAAAAATGCTTTCAGAATCTGAAAGCATTTTTTAACATTTTTATTTAATTGAGAAACAGAAGTATACTTGTTATTTGTATTTTTTAACTTTTCTATAGGCAACCTTTTTAAGAAATTTGCATCTGTATTGTAGAATTAGTAATGAAATTGAAAATGTCTAAACCGAAAAGAATTCACAAAACTTACAAAAAGTCTTTATTCAGTAAAATGAAAGTAAAACCGGTAAACTTATTACTATTTATGGCAATCGCTTGTTTTATTTTTGTCGTATTTTTCTTAAAATAATTACAATTAAGTTCTTTCAAAGAAAAAGAAATAATTCTTCATCACGTTCGTTTTAAAGTATATTTGTAAGAATCAAATTACACTATTAAGATATGAACGTTTACAAGCTTTTAAAATTAAATTGGTTAATTAAAAATCATCGGATAAAATTTTTAGGAATGTATCTTTTGCATAAAACAAATCAAAGATATATTGCTGTCAATTTTGATCCTGTGATGGCTTGTAATTTACGTTGCAAAATGTGTTATTTTACAGATGAAAATTATGTAAAGAAAACTAAAGGTATTTTTCCAAAAGAAGATTTATCAATTTTAGCTGATAAAATGTTTGGCAGAGCTCTTAAACTGCAAATTGGTTGTGGTACAGAACCTACTTTGTATAAAGATCTAGCGCAAATTGTTTCTTTAGGAAAAACGCACAAGGTTCCTTATATATCGCTTACAACTAATGCAAATTTGTTAACCAAAGAAAAGGTAAAAGAACTTGTAGGTAATGGATTGAATGAATTCACTATTTCGTTGCATGGTGTACATCAAGAAGTTTACGAAAACTTTATGGGAAAAGCCTCTTTCGATAAATTTCACGAAGCTTTGCAAGCAATTTATGAAGAAAAGAAAAATAATCCGAATCTTATTTTGAGAATCAATTATACTTTCAATAAAGATAATTTCTTAGAACTAAGGGATTTTTTCTCATTATACGGAAAATACGAACCAAATATTCTTCAAATTCGTCCAATGAAAAGCATGGGTGATACCGAATATCAAGATACAGATATTTCGAGCCTGAAAGATAGCTATGATTCGGTTTTGAGAGAAATTAAAACTAAATCAAAGAATAGAGAAATGACTTTATTAGCAACTTCAACTTACGATGAATTAGTAAACGCAACAAACGTAGAAAGTTTAGTTTATAATTATACCTATTGTTACATACGACCTGGTTATACGTGGAAAGATGAATTTGATTACAAAAAGGATACTTTTAATGATTTCTCTAAAAAAATAGGTCTATCAAAAGAACTTTTGAGAAATGCTTTTTCGAGTAAAAAACAAATGGATAAACTCAAAACAAAAACTTCTTTAAATTATAATATTATTGAGTAAGATCTTAACTTCGTATCAAACTACGAAGAAATGACAAAATCTGAAGCTAGAAAATATTACCGAACGTTGAGAAAATCATTCACTAAAGAAGAAGTGGATGACTTGAGTGATCAAATTTTTGAACATATCAAACAGTTAGATTTTTCTACAGATCAGACATTTCATATTTTCTTACCTATCGAAAAAAATAACGAAATCAATACTTATCCAATCATAAATTGGCTATTTCAACAGCAAAAAGAGGTGGTTTTGCCTTTGGTTGTTGGCGATGATATGATTAATTGTAAAGTAGAAAAAGGTTTCGAAACGGTTTTAAATTCACTTCAAATTCCAGAACCCACTCAGTATTCAGAAATTGATTCTAAAGCGATTGATGTTATTTTTATTCCAATGTTTGTTGCCGATAAAAAAGGAAATCGTGTAGGTTACGGCGGGGGATATTATGATAAATTTTTGGCAAGATGTAGAGCTGATTCAAAAAAAATAGGTCTAACTTATTTTAGACCTATTGAATATATTGAAGACGCTTATTTCGGCGATTTTCCTCTTGATTTTTGTATTACTCCAGATGGAATTGAATCTTTCTGAATCGAGTCTTTTTTATCATTTAGTGTTCTGAAATAGAATTTAAACTCTCGCTGAAATTTGATCGGCTCTTGTTTTAACACAAATACACCAACATGATTATTGGTTTCGATTAACTTTTTATCCGAATTGAAATAATTAATTGTATACGCAATTCGCTTGATAGAGTCTGGTGTAATCGAATCTTTTGGTAAAATTGCAAATTTAGAAATGGAAGTAAATGTTACTTTTTTTGAACGAAGTTCTCTCAATAACGAAAATATTTCGGTCGTATCTTTTTTAGGAAAATAAGATAACAATTGATCTCTCAACAAGCTATCAACAACCGTATCATTGGTATTAGATGCCAGCGCCGAAAGCTCGAAAAACTCGCGCAATTTTTGCTTTGCAATAAAATTTACAGCTTCTACCGAATCCATTTTATTACTTACTGTCGATGCTTCGTTTTTGTAACCTTTTATCGCTTCTGGGTTATAATCTCCTTTATATTTATCGTCTTTGCACGAAAATATCATCCAAACACTCATCAGCAATATCATGCTAAACTGAACTATTTTACTTATCGTTCTCATCTTGCTGGATTTTAAATTTTAATTTCACAATTTTTCCATTTTTCCTTTCCGATTCGATCAAAGAAAAATTCTTTAACGATGTCGTAGGCATTGTAACTAAATTGATATATTGTTGTTTCGAAAGAATCTCTACACCAAAAAAATCATTGTCATACACTTGATAAATCAACGCATCATCCGCAATCATTTGATTTAGCTTAGAAATTCGTTGTTTCAAATCTTTTGCTGAATTCGAATAATAATACAGCATAATCTTATAATCATCTGGCTCTAACAATAGCTTTTCAGGCTGATTATATTGATGTAAATTAACCTTAAACGTATCTTGTTTATAATAAGGCGAACTCACAAACATCTTGATTGTATCTTTTTGCGATTCAAATTTGATACAACCTGTTTTCGTTGATAAATAAAGTGGCGTAAAACCATCTCTAATAATTGTAACCTCAACAGAATTGATAATTGCAGCTTGTCTATCCGAATCTACAAAACAAAATTCATATTCTCGCTGACCAAAAATTGAAAAATAAATAGTTGCGCCAATTCCGCTCAACAAAACAACTGCAGCTGCTATTATTGAAATCAATTTTAGCTTAGGTTTTGTTTTAGCAACTTTCTCTTTTAACTGAATTATTTCTTTTTCTGTTGATGGTTTAACATCTACTGGAATCTCTACTTCAGATTCTTCAGGAATTATATGTTGTGATGAAAAATTTTCGTTTTCTGTTGCTTCAATCGTCGATTCTTCAGTCTTATTTGGACCAAAATGTTCGATTTTCTGAACATTAAGAAAGTGTGCCCAATTTTTATATCCACAATATTGCGCCAAAAGATTCAGCATATCAATACGAGGAAGTTTCTTAAAATCTGACTTAAAATACGTATAAAACCACTTTTCACTTACGGTAGATCTGGTTTTATTGAATAAATCGTCTTGAAAAGATGTAATTTCTTGCCCCTTCCAATCGGAGATATTTTCGGATTGAGCAGAATTTTCTTCTAAAAATCGATTTGAAATCGTTTTTTTCAGAATTTCGAAAATTTCTATATCTGTAAATTTGCTCAAAAAAATAAATTTATAAAGTTGGTTTTCAGTATTTTGTAAAATAATTTCGATTTTACAAATTGTCTTTTAATACAACTACAAATAAAATAATTTTTTTGATATGTTGAGTTGTATTTCTTTATTAATGCGTTATTAAATGATTTCTTTTGTTGTAAAACATTTGTTGAATATTAGATGATTGGATTACAATCATCTTACAACTATTTTACTTCAAAAAACTTTGATGTCTGCTTAACTTTGGTTCAACAAAATGATTGAAAAAATCAAGAAAAAAAAATCAATTAAACATTTAAAAAATTAAAGTTATGAAAAAATTAGCATTAAACGTAATCGTATTAGGAGTAATCGGAACTTCATTTGGTCTAACATCTTGTAATTTATTTGGATCGAAAGAAACAAAAACTGAAACAGAAGTAAAAAATGACACGATTACAACAATCGAAGATTCTGTAAAAATTGACTCTGTAGGAAAAGATTCTGTTGTTATCAAAGATTCGGCAGTTGTAAAAGAAACTCCTGTAAAAGTTGAAACAACTACGACTACAACAACAGAGAAAAAATAATTTGTAGAATAGATTAAACAAAAAAATCAAATGAAAAAATTAGCGTTATTCGCTTTCGCAGCGATTTCTTTCACAGCAATTTCTTGTAAACAAGAACCAACAAGTGTAGGAGAACCAACAACAGTTATTGAAGATTCTGTAAATGTTGAAAAAGCAGAGATTCCTGCGGCAGATTCTGTAGAAGGAGTTACGGTAGATTCTTCGAAAACTGTAAATCCAGCAGGAACAACAAAAGATTCTGTTGCGAAATAGAACTTAAAAACTAAAAAAAAATCCGCTCGTTAAGCGGATTTTTTTGTTTCTATACCTAAGATTAAGATTCTTTCAATGATTTAATATCAATCACAAAACGGTACTTCACATCAGATTTCATCATACGTTCGTATGCTTCATTAATATTTTGAATATCGATCATTTCGACATCAGATACAATATTGTGTTCTCCACAAAAATCTAACATCTCTTGTGTTTCCTTGATTCCTCCAATTAAAGATCCTGCCAAATTACGACGTTTCATAATCAATAAACCTCCGTGAACAGCATCTAAAGGCTCGATAGCTCCAACCATACACATTGTTTTATCTAATTTTAATAATTGTAAATATGGATTAACATCGTGTTTTACAGGAATTGTATTCAATAAAAAATCAAATGAATTTGCATGCGCTTTCATTTGTGTTGCATCTTTCGAAATCAAAACCTCATCAGCTCCAAGTTTCTTTGCATCCTCACCTTTCGATTCGGATGTTGTAATCATCACAACATGTGCACCCATTGCTTTTGCAAATTTAACGCCCATATGTCCCAAACCTCCAAGACCGATTACACCAACTTTATCGCCCGCTTTTACATTCCAATGACGCAAAGGCGACCAAGTTGTAATTCCCGCACACAACAATGGCGCAGCAGCTTTTACATCGATATTTTCGGGTACATGAAGCACAAAATCTTCTTCTACCACGATGTTTTCTGAATAACCACCGTAAGTGATTCCACCATGTTTCGAGTTTTTAGAATTGTACGTTCCTGTAAAACCATTTTCACAATATTGCTCCAAACCTTCGTCGCAAGAATGACAATGTTGACAAGATTCTACCATACAACCTACTCCAACCAAATCTCCAACTTTAAACTTTGTTACTTCAGAACCAATTTCTTTTACTCGACCAATAATTTCGTGCCCTGGAACAACTGGATAATTTGGTTTTCCCCAATCGCCTTTCGCTGTATGAATATCGCTGTGACAAACTCCACAATACTCGATATCGATAAAAATATCTTTCGCATGTAAATGTCGACGTTCTATTGTGTGTGGCGCTAATGGATCAGTTTCATTAAACGCTGCGTATGTTTTTGTGTTCATTTTATACTTATTAAAGGTTATTTAATATTTCTCTTTGTTTATCTATAGAATAATCTGCATTACAATCTAAATTAAACTCTGAATTATATTTCGTAACATAACTACTTAAATCAGAACATTTCGACAGTATTTCAAATTCTTTATTTTTTGTATCAAAAATAATTCCTTTATAATCATTTGTATTAAAAGTTATGATTCCTTCTTTCACAAGATTGATATAATTTTCTGAATAACCTTCTGGAGCGTCCTTAGTATCTAAAACAGTCGAAGCAATTGCTCCAGCAATTCCAAACATCATTAAATAGCCATTATTTTGTTGTGATTTTGGGAGTTCCATGTACAAATGATGATCTGATCCAGCTTTTACTCTAACATAGGCAAAATTTGGAATCTCTTTCGCTAACAAGATTTTTTTATCCTTTGCAATCTTTTTTATCTCTTTTACATTAAAATAAATATCTCCATTTCGCACAATTGCAAAATAATCTCGTTGTTGAAATTCAGGAAATTTTCCTTTTGTATCATAAAAATTAACCAAATCTGCCGATTGTTCAAACAAATCAGCATAAAGATTTGGTTTCATTTCAAATGCTTTATTTTCTACATTTTTAGAAACAAAATCGTCTTTTGTCACATAAACTCCATCAGGATAACTAAAAGATTCTTTGTTAAACACACCTTTTATCTCAGGAATATTTTTAGAAAAATTTTCAGCATCATAAACTAAATCGAAATCTTTTACTCTAACTACTGCGAAAGTATTTTTTGATAAATCTGTTTTGAATTGTAATCCTTTTCCATCATTAATGTATTTTACATCGTTTATTTCAAAAGAATTATTTGTGCTTTTAGAAGTTATTTTCGCTTTTGATATATATTGCCCAAAAACAAAAGTTGAACATAAGGCAAGTAGAGTAAATAATTTTTTCATTCGATTATATTTTGGATAAAATTAAAAAATCCACCTGAATAATCAGATGGATTTTGAATATTAATTATTAATCATTTTTTTTCGAACATTCTCTATGTTATATTCATTTTTGTTTTCACAATCAAATGTTAAGTTTAATCGTGATTTAAAATATTCATTAAATCGTTTACAATTTTTAATTAAATAAAACTTTTGATCATTATTAATTAAAATAACTGGACGAAAATTATCTTTAGCTCCTACAGAAGCCATTATAGCACCACCTATTGCTCCTCCAACAGCTGCTCCAGCTATAAATGAACCTGAACTTTTCAAGGGCATATCTGTATAATAATAATTATCATTTTTATATTTAACGCGTACATATCTATTTATTGGATGCATTAATACAAAACTTGTTTTTGCTTCTTTCGATTCATTTTTATCTATTCCTTTAACTCCAAAATATAATTCATCTCTATAAACTATAGCAAAAGGATCTTTTAAAATTTTATCATTAGATTTAAACTTGAATGTCATCAAATCTTTTGGTCTTTCATATAAATTTTGACCTTCTTCTCTTCCAATGATTGTTTCTGTAGATGTTGGTTGTTTTTTATAAAAATCTTCAATCGTTTGATAAATACCTTCTGGTAAATCATTTTCAAAAAAAACTTCTTTAATTTCAGGAACTTTCTCTGAATAATTTATAGAATCAAATTTTATATCTATTACATGTTTTATAGGAAGATTCTGTAATGTATAAGGGTTATCTTGTTCTGTGAACTGATACATTTTTCCTGAATAAATTACATCTCGAACTTCTAAAGACGTTCCATCTTTTAAGCTAAAAGTTGCTTCTTTTATATATTGTCCAAAAGAGAAAGCGGAACATAAAATAAATAATGTAAATAGTTTTTTCATTCAATAATATTTTTCATAAATATATTAAAAATCCACCTGAATAATCAAATGGATTTTTGAGTTATTATAATTGATTTTATTACTTCAATTTTTTGATTCCCATGTTCCACAAAGTGAAGGCATATTTATCAGCAGTTTCGTTGATCACAACTTCTGTCGAACGACCAGCTCCATGACCAGCTTTCGTTTCAATTCTGATTAAAACTGGATTATCACACGCTTGTTTCGCTTGTAAATTAGCCGCAAACTTGTACGAATGCGCAGGAACTACACGATCATCATGATCTCCTGTTGTGACTAATGTAGCAGGATAACATGTTCCTTCTTTTACATTGTGAACTGGTGAATAACCTTTCAGGTACTCGAACATTTCTTTACTATCATCAGCTGTTCCATAATCATAGCCCCAACCTGCACCAGCAGTAAATGTATGATAACGTAACATATCTAAAACCCCAACCGCAGGCAATGCTACTTTTGCTATTTTTGGATTAATTGTTTCTGTTGCGCCAACTAATAAACCTCCGTTAGATCCTCCTGATAATGCAGTAAAATCTGGTGAAGTGTAATTGTTTTTCTGTAAATATTCTGCAGCAGCAATGAAATCATTAAAAACATTCAATTTATTGAATTGACGCCCTCCATCGTGCCATTTTTTACCATATTCTCCACCTCCACGTAAGTTTGGAACAGCGTAAACTCCACCATTTTCAATCCAAGCAGCAGTTGCTGGACTAAATCCTGGCGTTAAACTAATATTGAATCCTCCGTATCCATAAACGATTGTAGGATTTTTACCATTTTTCTTCAATCCTTTTTTATACGTAATAATCATCGGAACTTTTGTTCCATCTTTTGACGTATAAAAAACTTGTTCAGAAATGTAATCATCTGAATTAAATTTTACATTTGGTTTAATGTAAACATCCGAAGATCCCGTTTCTACATTGTATTTGTAGCTTGTAGATGGTGTGATATAATTTGAAAATCCGAAATAGATTTCTTTCTCTGATTTTTTTCCTCCAAATCCTGATGCAGAACCAACGCCTGGCAATGTAATTTGACGGACTTTTGATCCATCATATTTGTATTGCTCCACAACCGAAATTGCATCTTTTAAGTATTTAGCAAATAAATAACCTCCTCCTGTAGAAACAGATAATACATTTTCAGTTTCTGGAATAACTATTTTCCAAGCAGCTTCGCTCAAATCAGAAATAGTTGCTTTAACTACTTTATTGTTTGGTGCTTTGTTATTTGTAAAAATGTAGAAAGTCTCTCCATCGTTATCAATCACAGAAGTATTTGTATCAAAATTATTCACAATTGTTTTGATTGGGCTATTTGCTTGAGACAAATCTTGATAATACAACTCATTTCCAGTTGTTGTATTTGCAGCTGTAATAATTAAGAAACGCTCATCATCCGTCAAATAAGCACCAACATAGCGGCGAGGTGTTTCTGCTCCTCCAAAAATCAATTGATCTTTTTTCTGAGCTGTTCCTAATTTGTGGTAATATAATTTGTGTTGATCTGTTTTCTCAGATAATTCAGATCCTTTTGGTTTATCATAAGACGAATAGTAGAAACCGTCGTTTCCTTTCCAAGCTGTTCCAGAGAATTTAACATCAATCAATGTTTCTCCAACTTGTGTTTTATCTTTTGCGTTAAGAACAATTACTTTTCTCCAATCTGATCCACCTTCTGAAATTGAATAGGCAACTAAGCTTCCATCTTTAGAAAAGCTAACATCAGCCAACGAAACAGAACCATCTTTCGAGAATTTATTCGGATCTAAAAAAACTTCTTCTGTTCCATTTTCACCTAATTTACGGTACAAAACTGAGTGTTGTTGTAAACCATCATTTTTGTAGTAATACGTATAATCTCCTTCTTTAAAAGGAGTCGAAATTTTCTCGTAATTCCAGATATCCGTCAACGATTTTTTCAATTGTGTACGTAATGGAATTTCATTCAAATAAGCATAAGTTGCTTTATTTTGTTCAATTACCCATTTCTTAGTATCTTCAGACAAATCATCTTCCAACCAACGATATGGATCTTGTACATTCTCTCCAAAATACGTATCAACATGATCAATTTTTTTTGAATCTGGATACTTTTTCTTATAACTCTGTGCATTCACTCCTACCATAAGGGCAACATTAAATAAAATAAAAGCAGTTTTTTTCATTTCTTCTTAGTATAGCTGTTTTGGTAAAGATAATAAAATCAAAAAGATAAATTGGTATTGAAAAAAATGATTTATTTTTGGGCAAAATCCTCTCAGATTTTAATTGAAATGAATACTTACAACTTCGCGGCAACTTAACGTTAAATTCATTTTGATTTAAAAATTTATCAAGTATTTTTAATTTTTTTAAAACCAAAAAAATGACTGTAGAAAAGTCTTTAACAGCCAAAATTGGGTCTATTTTTTCGTTAATTAAACAATCTTTTTCAAGCGAAAACTTAGATTTAACCGCGTTACCAATCAAAAAATCAGTCTTTCTATTAGCAATTCCGATGATGTTCGAAATGGTGATGGAATCTGTCTTTGCATTGGTCGATTTATATTTTGTAGGACATTTAAAAGAAAGCGCTTTCGCCATACAAACCGTTGGTCTTACAGAATCTTTATTAACAATTGTTTATTCGATTTCAATAGGAATAAGTATGGCTGCAACTGCCATTATTGCACGAAGAATTGGAGAAAAGAAACCCGAAAAAGCTTCGGAAAGTGCTTCGCAAGCAATTTTATTATCGATAATCATTACAATTCTGTTGAGTATTTTCGGATTTATATTCGCCAAAGATTTATTGATTTGGATGGGATCATCTGAACAAGCCGCAGAATACGGGAAGAATTTTACTAAAATAATGATGGCAAGTTGTTTATCAATTGTGTTATTATTCTTGATTAACGGAATTTTTCGCGGTGCTGGAAATGCAGCAATTGCGATGAAAAGTTTGTGGTTAGCTAACGGAATAAATATTATTCTGTGTCCAATTCTTGTTCGCGGATGGTTCTTTTTTCCTGAAATGGGATTAGAAGGAGCAGCCTTAGCTACTGCAATTGGTAGAAGTGGTGGTGTGGTTTATCAATTGTATGGTTTAACGAAAAAAGATTCATTAATTCAAATCAAATGGAGTTATTTCGTTCCAAAATCTAAACTAATTATCAATATTGTAAAAATTGCAGTTCCTGCTATTGTACAATATATTATTGCAAGTTGTAGTTGGATTATTCTTGCGCGAATTGTTGCTCAATCTGGTGGAGAAATTGCGTCTTCTGGTTATCAAACAGCTTTACGACTGATGATGTTTTTTATGTTACCTGCTTGGGGATTGAGTAATGCTGCGGCAACTTTAGTTGGTCAAAACTTAGGAAATAAAGATCCCGAAAAAGCAGAAAAATCAGTCCTTATGACCATGAAATTTAATATCATCTACATGTTGATTGTAAGTGTTATATTCTATGGATTAAGTAATTATTTAGTTTCAATTTTTACAACAGAAGAACATATCAAAATTGTTGCAAAAGAAGGAATGTACATTTTGGCAACTGGTTTTTTATTATACGGAATTGGAATGGTAATGATGAATGCTTTTAACGGCGCGGGCGATACAATGACGCCAACGATTATCAATTTTGTTGGATTTTGGTTATTCCAAATTCCATTAGCGTATATGTTAACGTATCATTTCAATTTGAAGGAAGAAGGCGTTTTTATAGCAATTCCTGTTTCGGAAACGTTTATTGCAATTTTAGCATTTATTCTCTTTAAACGAGGGAAATGGAAGCAGAAAATAGTATAAAAAAAATCGCTCAAATGAGCGATTTTTTTATGTTTTTATCCTTTGTAAGTATAATATCTTGCACCTTTCAAATCTGGAATTTCAGTTTCAATGCGATCTAAAGCAAAACCTTTCGAATCATTAATAGATGTTTTCAGATTTTTATTGTGTAGATCTTGGTATTGTTCAAAAGAAATTGCTTCTCTTTTATTTAAATAAGTGAACAAATCCATTTTATTCATCACATTCTTCCAACCTTCACCAATTTGTCCTTGAAAAACTTTCGATTTAGATCCAGAACCATACGCAATAAAACCAACTGTTTTTCCATTTAATTCTTCATTGCTATCTGCGCTTACTTGTAGAGCCGATAAAAATGCTGTAAAAACTGAAGCTGTGTACATATTTCCGATCTCAGAAGAAGCACGTTGAGTTGGTTCTACTTTTTCTTTGATTAAGGCTTTATATTCATCCGATTTTGAAACAACTTTCAAGTTATCATTCGAATTATCTTGATCATTTTCTAATGCAAAAACATCCGAAAACATTCTTTTTCCTTGAAATGCATAAGGCAAGTGAAAAGCAATATATCGCCAATTTTCGTACAATTTACCTTCTATTTTAGCCTCATCTTTAAAGTTGAAATAAGCTTCTCTAACTCTTTTTTTATAACATTCGTTAGAATATTGCCCTTCAAAAACTGGTTCATCAGAAAAAATTTCGATTTCAGATTTTGTTGTTCCTAAAGCATTCAAAATCGCTTCATCAGAAGTTGATTGATGTGGTTTAAAGAAATCAAAAACAGATTCCATGCCAATTCCCCAATTGTTATCAAACGCAATCAAATCTGGTTGATTCGAAATTAATATCGCTACTGCACCTGCACCTTGTGTATATTCTCCCGTCGATTCTAAACCATATTTTGCATAATCGGCTGCAATTACAATTGCTTTTTTAGCTGGATTTACACGAACATAATCAATAGAATTGTGCATCGCATCTACTCCACCCACACACGCAAACGTCATATCCACAACATCTGTGTGTTTAAAAGGTCGTTCTCCAAATTGATTTGCCAAAACAGATTCCACTAACTGAACCGCGTAAGTTGCCGTTGGTTTTGCGCCATCTAAAGCGCTTTCTGTTCCTAAATAAATTCGTCCGATTTCGTTTGGATTAATATTAAAATCAGTCATCAATTTCAACAAAGCATTCGCTGCAATGGTTGCAGTATCTTCGTGAACGTCTAAAACTGACATTTTCTTTAAACCCAAACCAATTTCAAGTTTATCAGGATCAATATTGCGTTGAATTGCTAAATCTTTTATTGGTAAATATATATGCGGAACGTAGATAGAAGCCGCCTCTATTCCATACTTCATTTTCGTTGATTTTTAAGCGAACTTCAAAGTTAAGGGTATTTTAATTTTATTCTGGCATGAAATAAATCCTGAATTTTAAGAAATCTAATTTCATTATAAATTACTCAAAAAAGAATGCTTTTAATTATAATATTTCTTAAATTTAAGAGCATAATTTAAAATATCAATTTTCAAAATGGCACGTACTTTTTACAAATCAATTAAAAACTCTATCAAATATTGGTGGATTTTATTAATCATAGGATTACTATTTGTTGGATTAGGAATTTATTGTTTTGCATTTCCAACAGCATCGTATGTTGCACTTTCAGTATTTTTTGCTGTATCTTTTTTATTCTCTGGAATTTCGGAAATTGTTTTTTCGATCGCAAATAAAGATGAAATTGACAGTTGGGGCTGGACATTAACGTATGGAATTATCACCACAATTGTTGGATTTATGCTAGTTGTTAATCCTATTTTAAGCTTAGAAGTTTTTGCTTATTATGTTGGGTTCTTAGTGTTATTCCGCTCAATTTCTGGAATTAGTTATGCTTTCGACCTGAAAAATTATGGTGTAAGAGATTGGGGTGTTTCGTTATTTTTGGCAATTGTTGGATTAATTATTTCCTTAATTTTATTATCATCTCCGCAATTAGCAGGTTTAACAGCTGTTGCATGGCTAGGATTAGCGGTTATTTCTACCGGATTATTTGCGATTTTTATTTCATTACAATTGAAGAAAATTAAAGATATCCCGAATAATGTTTCGGATGATTTACGAAAGCGATATGAAGAAATCAGAAAAGAAATCGAAGATTTTAAAAATCAATAAAAAAAAACCTCTACTTTAATTGAAGTGGAGGTTTTTGTTTTATAATACCGGTGCTAATAATCTACAAATCGATGCAAACGCACGGTTATACCAAGGTCTATTTTCCCACTTTTCAAGAGTTAATAATTCTGAATCCTCTTTATCTATATCAAATTGAGCACTCATTTGTTGTAATAACGTTGCATTTTCAATCACCGAAGTAATCTCGAAATTAATCATAAAACTACGATAATCTAAATTCACTGTTCCAATAAAAGCCAATTTATCATCAACCGTTATTGTTTTGGCATGAAGAAATCCTTTTTCGTATAAATAAACTTTTACACCCCGCTTCATCAAAGGTTTTAGGAATGATAATGACGCTTGTTGCACCACAATAGAATCGCCTTTTTTAGGGATCATCAATTCCACTTCAACTCCGCTCGAAACTGCAATCATCATAGCCGTTTTAAATTCGTCACTTGGTATAAAATATGGTGTACACAATTGCACTTTCTTTTTCGCTAAAGTAATTGCCAAAATCATCGCTTCCATTGCCGAATGTACATCACTACCAGGTGAAGAAAGTCCGAAACTAACAGTTGCAGCATCTTCAAAAATCTTACTTTGAGAATTGTAAAAATAATTTGAATCAGAAATATTATACTTTTTGCCTTCTGTCATCATCCAATTTAAGTAAAAATGCAATTGCAAGCTATTAATCGCCTCTCCTTCAATCATCACAGAAGTATCACGCCAATAAATCTTATTATTTGGACTTATTACACCATTTTGATTGATGTATTTATCACTAATGTTAATTCCTCCTAAAAATGCTTTTTTACCATCAACAATCAAAATTTTACGGTGATTACGGTAATTAGAATTCGCTAAAGAAGAAAATCGAACAGGTAAAAATGTTTGAAACTCCACACCTGTTCCATCAAATCTTGAGTGATGTTTATTCAGTTTTGATGAACCAAAATCATCCGCAGTTACACGAACTTCTACACCATTTTTAGCTTTTTCAATCAGAATATCAATGATTTCATTTCCAATATGATCTTCATCAAAAATGTAATATTCGAGATGAATATGATTTTTAGCTTCACGTAAAGCTTCCAAAAAAAGAGGAAATTTTTCTTCTCCATTTGTCAACAACTTTACTTTATTATTTGTTGCAGGATAAGCAACTCTTGCATTATTTAAATAACGATAAACCTGTGACAACGAACCAATTCTTGCATTTACTTTATCTAAATCATCGTGAACAAATTGATCCATTTCAGCCCATTTTTCATTGATGATTTTTTGATGATTCTTATCTATACGTTTAAAAAATTCATCTTTTTTAAATTTCTGTCCAAAGAAAAAATATAAGATTATTCCAATAAACGGTAGAAAAACAATCACCAGTATCCATGCAATTGTTTTAGTAGGGTTTCGATTTTCGATCAAAATAGTAACAATCACCATTATATAAAGGACGGTAAGCGGAACCCAATACCATTCTTTGATAAAATTCCAGATGTGCAAAAGTGTGATTGACCATTCCATTTGTTACCAATTCGTAATTTTTATAAAAATAAATGAATAAAAATCAATTCCTTAAAAAATTAATAGAAAATATTTAAAAATAATTTTGGAAATATAAAACAAACCTTCTTATATTTGCAATCCAAAATGACGGTGCCTTAGCTCAGTTGGTAGAGCAAAGGACTGAAAATCCTTGTGTCCCTGGTTCGATTCCTGGAGGCACCACCACATTTATAAAACCTCAAGCATGTGTTTGAGGTTTTTTTTTTGAATGAACATAACAATTTATTCATCGAGTATTTTAGAGTTGTATCTAAATATTCCGTAAATTGCATAAAACATGGAAATAGGAAATAGACCTTGGGGTTCGTACTACGTATTAGAGGACACCGATATATATAAATTAAAAAGAATAGAAGTGAATGTTGGCGGGCGTTTGTCTTACCAATACCACAATCATCGTGCAGAAGTTTGGACAATTGTTCAGGGTACTGCAATGGTAACACTTGATGATAAAGAATATGAATACAAAGCAGGTGAAGTCGTTATTATTCCATTAAAAGCAAAACATCGTATTCAGAACATAGGTAATGAGACTCTAATTTTTATCGAAGTTCAACATGGTACGTATTTTGGGGAAGAAGACATCATTCGCATTGAAGATGATTACAACCGATCATCTGAAGATTAATAAAAACTAACTATAAAAGACTATACTAATTGACTATGAAAATCGGAATTACATTTAGTGCTTTTGATTTGCTTCATGCGGGACATATCAAAATGCTAGAAGACGCAAAACAACATTGCGATTATTTGATTGTAGGTTTACAAACAGATCCAACATTAGATCGACCAGAAAAAAACAAACCAACACAAACTGTTGTAGAACGCTACATTCAGTTAAAAGGTTGCAAATTTGTTGACGAAATTGTGCCTTATGCAACAGAACAGGATTTAGAAGATGTTTTGAGATCTTTCAAAATCGATGTGCGTATTTTAGGGATTGAATACCAAGACAAAAACTTTACAGGACGTAAATATTGTGAAGAAAAAGGAATCGAATTGTATTACAATTCAAGAGACCACCGTTTCTCAAGTTCCGGACTTAGAAAAGTGGTTGCTGAAAAAGAACTTCTTAAAGTTGTAAAATAAAAATGGAGTAAGGTTAGAGTTTATCTAACCTTTTTTATTTACAATACTTTCTCAATCAAAAAATTAATGTAAAAAATAATTCTAAAAATTATACCTTTGCAAAATGTCAAATATAGTTGCAATTGTAGGAAGACCAAACGTTGGTAAATCTACGTTCTTCAACAGAATGATCCAAAAAAGACAAGCTATCGTTGATGACACTTCTGGTGTTACACGTGACCGTCACTATGGAAAATCTGATTGGAATGGAAAAGAGTTTACCGTAATCGATACCGGAGGGTATGTCGTTGGTTCAGATGATACCTTTGAAGAAGAGATCCGCAAGCAAGTTGAATTGGCTATTGATGAAGCAAATGTAATTTTGTTCATGGTAGACAATCAAGTTGGTTTAACGGATATGGATAAGGAAGTTGGCAACCTTTTAAGACGCACTAAGAAGCCTACATTCTTAGTTGTGAATAAGGTCGATACCAACAAAAATTTAGAAGATTCTTATGAGTTTTATAACTTAGGATTCGAAAAAATGTACACTATCGCTGCAATGAGCGGAAGTGGAACAGGTGAATTATTAGATGATGTGGTAGATTGTTTTAAAGAAGAACAACACATTGATCCATTCGAAGGTTTACCTAAAATTACAATCGTAGGTCGTCCAAATGCTGGAAAATCTACATTAATCAATGCATTATTAGGTGAAGAACGTAATATTGTAACGGATATCGCAGGAACAACACGTGATTCTATCGAAACGTTGTACAATAAATTTGGACACGAATTTGTTTTGGTAGACACTGCCGGAATGCGTAAAAAAGGAAAAGTAAGCGAAGATTTAGAATTCTATTCTGTCATGCGTTCGGTTCGTGCAATCGAAGAATGCGACGTTTGTGTCTTAGTAATTGATGCAGAACGTGGTATTGAAGCACAAGATTTGAATATTCTTTATTTAGCAGAACGTAACCGAAAAGGTGTGGTCATCTTAATCAACAAATGGGATTTATTGGAAAAAGAAACCAATACAATGAAAGAATACAAAGATGCTATTCTAAAACGTATTGCGCCTTTTACAGACGTTCCTGTGTTGTTTATCTCGGCTCTTACAAAACAACGTGTCTTGAAAGCTGTTGATACATTTATCGAAGTTTACGAGAACCGTAGTCGTCGTATCAAAACAAGTAAATTAAACGAAACCTTGTTACCGATTATCGAGATTACACCTCCACCTGCAGTAAAAGGAAAATACATCAAAATCAAATATGTAACGCAGTTACCTACAAAAACGCCTCAATTCGCGTTTTTCTGTAATTTGCCGCAATATATTAGAGATCCTTACAAACGATTTATCGAAAATCAATTGAGAAAGGAATTTAATTTTGAAGGAGTTCCAATTGAAGTTTACTTCAGAAAGAAATAATAAAAATCCAAAAAGTCCATTTACAATTTGTAGATGGACTTTTTTATTGATAACAATAGAATTTAACATTCATAAAAAAAGCTCAACGATTGACGCTGAGCATTTTTGTGACCGAGACAGGATTCAAACCTGTAACCTCTTGAGCCGTAATCAAGTGCGCTATTCAGTTGCGCCACTCGGCCGTTTGAAATAATTGAAAGTATTTTCCCTTATTTTCGAATGCAAATATACAGCACTTTTATCGTAAAAACCTAAGCTTTTCGAGAAAAATTTTTAACAATAATTTAATTTACAACATATCAATTGCTTACAAAAATATTTTTTTATGATTTTGACAGAATTCTTAACTTGCTTCCTCTAAATTCAATCCAAAATGATTAAAAAATTAATTCTAAGTTCATTCATTCTTCTTGCCATTAGTAGTTGTAAACAGTCGAAAGAAGCTATTAAAACCGAACAAGAAAATACAACTTTTCAGTTTGCGAAAAATATTTCTATCGAAGAAAACAACGAAACAATCACGATAAAATCTTCTGGAAATACGATTTCATTTGATAAAAAAGACTTGCCAATCAAAACTGTGATGGTAGAAACTTCGTCTGCTGTGACGTTTTTAGATCAATTAGGAAGTCTTGATTTAATCAAAGGAGTTTGCGATGCAGATTTTATTTACAATCCTAAAATAGCCGAAGGAATTGCAAATAAATCAATCTTAAAAGTTGGAAATTCGAACGAATTATTCACAGAAATTATCTTAAAAAATAAACCTCAATTAATTATTGCAAGTTCTAATCCTGTTTTAGCAAAATTTCATCAACAATTGGAACAAAATGGGATAAAAGTATTGTATTTAGATGAATACAAAGAGCAAAACCCGTTGGGACAAGTTGAATATTTGAAGGTTTTCGGAAAATTATTCGGAAAAGATACAGAAGCTGAAAAACGCGTAGAAACGGTTAAAAATAATTACGATTCAATCAAAAATATCATTCAAACCAAAGCACAAGGTAACGTTTCAACAATTTTAAATACAATGTATGGTGATATTTGGTACGTTCCGACAAATGATTTGTTGCAAGCAAAATTAATAGACGATGCGAAAGGAAATTATATTTTCAAGAATAAAACAGGTGAAAATAGTTTGAGCTTAACATTTGAAGAAGTTTATACAGCTGGAAAATCTGCAAATTATTGGATTAATGTAACAAACGTAAATACGTTGGCAGAAATGAAAGCTTCTTATCCAAATTATGCGTGGTTTGATGCGTTTAAGAAAGGAAATGTATACGCATACAACAAACGAATGAATGCAAAAGGATCAAATGATTATTTTGAACAAGGAATCCTTCGTCCAGATATTATTTTGAATGATTTAGGAAAAATTTTCTATCCAAATTTATTTCCAACGTATGAGTTGTACTTTTATCAACAATTGAAATAAATGATTGAAATTATTCAAAAATTCGAAGATTTTGTTCTAAAATCAATGAATTTATCCATTTCAACTCTTGAAAAAGATGCAGAATGTGACGAATATATAGGTTATAATTTCAATGTTAATGAGTTTTCTATAAAATTTAGAAAAGCGAAAATTACGCCTAAAAAAGTTGGTCAATTTGTAACATTATGGAAACGAAATACAGCTAAACAAACCGAACCTTTCCACGAAAATGATGGTTTTGATTATTACATTATTGCGGCAGAAGATGATTCTAAACTAGGTTTTTATATTTTTCCGAAATCAATTTTAATTGAAAAACATATTTTGAGCTCAATTAAAAAAGAAGGAAAAAGAGGTTTTAGAGTTTATCCGAATTGGGTAAAACCTGAAAATAAACAAGCGGAGAAAACTCAAAATTGGCAACAAGATTATTTCGTAGAAGTCAACAATCAACAGATTGACAAAACCAAGTTAGAAAAGATATTCAACAAAAAACGGAATTCAAATTGAGTTCCGTTTTTTTGTTATTTTTTCAAAAATTCGAATCCAAATAAAAATAAGCTTCACTGATAAAATCACTAATATTTGACGCAATTAAACTATGTGGATGAATATTATTTACAGCCAAATCTCCCGCCAATCCATGTAAATATACACCTAAAATTGAAGCTTCTGATGAATGATAACCTTGTCCAATTAGCGACGCAATAATTCCACTCAACGTATCTCCAGATCCAGCAGTTGCCATTCCCCAATTTCCTGTCGAATTGAAATAAATTTTACCTTCGGATGTAATAACTGCAGTATAAAAACCTTTTATAATAAATGTCAATTGATGAAAAACAGCAAGTTTTTTAACTTTTTCTAATTTCTCAAAATCATTTTCCCATTCTCCAATTAAACGTTGTAACTCTTTTGGATGCGGTGTTAAAACTGAATCTTGTGGAATCAACGTAAAACAATCTTTCTGATTAGCTAAACAATTTAATGCATCAGCATCAATCACCAAAGGCTGTTGTTGATGCTTAATCCAATTGATAAAATTTGCTTCTGTAGTTGGGTGTTGTCCCATTCCCATTCCAACAGCAACTCCTTGATAAACTTTTATCTCAGGAAAATGTTCAATTTGTTTTTCTGAATCATCAGTCAAACTCATTGATTCTATCAAATTTGTTTGCAAAATATTTAATCCACATTGAGGAGTATAAGTCGTTACCAAACCACTACCCGTCTTCAAGGCTGCTTTTGCACTTAAAATAATTGAACCTATTTTTCCTAAACTTCCACCAATTATCAACGTATGACCAAATGTACCTTTGTGCGAAAATTGACTTGGTTTCTTTAGAAATTTCTGAACATCATTTTTCTGTATAAAATAATAATTTGTCTCAAATTCATTACTCACATTTTGTTCTAATCCAATATCTAACAAAATAAATTCAACGGTGTAAATCTGATTTTCAGGAAATAATAAACCTAATTTAGGAACCTGAAAAGTATATGTTTTATTTGATTTACAACACGGAAAATATTTTTGCATACGAGAATCAGCAATAAAACCAGAAGGCAAATCTATCGAGATAATTTGCGTCGGATTTGACTCTGCTATTTGATTGAAGACTGAATTCCAATCATCATGCAAAGGTTGATTAATTCCAATTCCGAAAATAGCATCGATAATAACTGAATTTTCAGGAAGTTGTAACTCTTCATTCAAATTAAAAAAATGTAAATCATTAGAACTCAAAAGTTGTTGATTCTTTAAATTATCTTCGCTATAATTCTCTGATTTCAATATATAAATCAATGTTTTATAGCCTAATTTTTTCAATTCTCTTGCAACTCCTAATCCATCTCCTCCATTATTTCCTTTTCCGCAAAAAATAATAATTGGTAATTCTTTAGATGGAATATCATTCACTATATTTTCAGTCAATTTCAATACAGCTCGCTCCATCAAATCCCAAGAGGATATATTTTGATGTTTGATCGTTAATTGATCCCATTCTTTTATCTGTTTTGAATTGAGTATTTTCATGAATAACATTTGTTTACATAAAGGTAGTAAATAAAAAAAGGAACTCAAATTGAGTTCCTTTTTTTATTTATATTCTATTCATCTTAAAATAATTCTGATCGGAATTGCTCTAAGAAACGTTTATCATTTTCTGTGTACAAACGGATATCCCCAATTTGATACAACAACAACGCAATACGCTCTATTCCCATACCGAATGCATAACCCGAATATTTTTCAGGATCGATATCTACATTGCGCAAAACGTTAGGATCTACCATTCCACATCCCATAATTTCTAACCAACCTGTGCCTTTTGTCATACGATAATCAGTTTCAGTTTCTAATCCCCAATACACGTCAACCTCAGCAGAAGGCTCTGTAAATGGGAAATATGAAGGACGTAAACGAATTTCAGATTTACCAAATAACTCCGTTGTAAAATAACTTAACGTTTGTTTCAAATCTGCAAACGAAACACCTTCGTCAATGTACAAACCTTCGATTTGGTGGAACATCATATGCGAACGAGACGAAATAGCCTCATTACGGTAAACACGACCTGGCGCTAAGAAACGCATGGGCGGTTGATTTTTCTCCATATGACGAATCTGCGTAGACGATGTATGCGTACGCAACACAATATCTGGATCAGTTTCGATGAAAAATGTATCTTGCATGTCTCTCGCAGGGTGATGTGCAGGCAAATTTAACGCTGTAAAATTGTGCCAATCATCTTCGATTTCTGGACCTTCAGAAACGCTAAATCCAATGCGATTAAAAATCTCGATAATACGATTTTTTGTAATGTTAATTGGATGACGAGATCCTAATGGAAACGGCTCTCCAGGACGCGTTAAATCTAAAGAAGAATCAGTTTTTCCTTCGTTTGAGATTTCATTTTTAAGAACAGTTGATTTTTCAGTTGCCAATGTTTTTAACTCATTCACAACTTGACCAAATTCCTTTTTTTGTTCATTCGGAACAGATTTGAACTGTGTAAACAAGTCTGTTAAAATTCCTTTTTTTCCTAAAAATTTAATTCTGAATTCTTCAATTTCAGCAGCATTTGTTGAATGGAAGTTTTTTACTTCTTCAATATATTGTTTGATTTGGTCAATCATAATTTCTGATCAATTTGATTACAAATTTAACCGATAATCAACTTATAACAAATTATTCGAGTACTTTTATTAAAAACGTCTAATTCTTATAAATAAAAATCCTCCTAAGAAACTTAGGAGGATTTGATTGATATCTTATTTTTGAAAATTATTTCCCAAATACTTCTTTTACTTTAGCTGTAATTCGTTCGCGTTCTGCATCTGTTAAATTAGAACCAGAAGGTAAACATAATCCATTTTCGAATAATTCTTCTGCTACTTTTCCTCCATAATAAGGTGCATTTGAAAATATAGGTTGCATGTGCATAGGTTTCCATAATGGACGAGATTCGATATCATCTTCCAAGAAAGCTAAACGCAACTCTTCGCGTGTTTTCCCTGCTACTTTTGGATCTATTAAAATCGCTGACAACCAATGGTTAGAAAAATAATCAGAACTTGGTTCTGTAAATACCGTTACGCCATCAATATCCGCAAATAAATCTTGATAGAATTTGTTCATAGCACGACGAGCTGCTACTCTATCCGCTAAAACTTCCATTTGTCCACGACCGATACCTGCTGTAATATTACTCATACGGTAATTGTACCCAATATGCGAATGTTGATAATGAGGTGCATTATCACGCGCTTGTGTCGCTAAAAAGACTGCTTTATCTTTATCTTCTTGTGTATGCGAAACCAAAGCTCCACCACCAGAAGTTGTTATAATTTTATTCCCATTAAACGATAACGCTCCAAAACGACCAAAAGTTCCACAAGCTTTACCTTTGAACGTAGAACCCAATGCCTCTGCAGCATCTTCAATCACAGGAATGTTATATTTTTCAGCTATAGCATGTACTTCATCAACCTTATAAGGCATTCCGTACAAATGAACAGCTAATATCGCCTTTGGTTTTTTTCCTTTTGCTATACGATCTGTAATCGCTTCCTCTAATGCAATTGGACAAAGGTTCCATGTATCTTTTTCAGAATCTACAAAAACAGGTGTAGCACCTTGATAAGCAATTGGATTTGCTGTTGCTGAGAATGTCATCGATTGACAGATTACCTCATCACCATTCTTCACTCCTAGCAATATAAGAGCTAAATGTAAAACAGAAGTACAACTATTTAATGCAACAATTGGATTTGATGTATTCAACACTTTTTGAATATCAAACTCAAATCCATCAATATTGTCACCAATAGATGTAATCCAATTTTTATCAAAAGCATCTTGAATATATTTCATTTCATTTCCTGAAAGATGTGGAGATGAAAGCCAGATTTTAGTTAGCATTTGGTTAGTTGTATTAATAGTTCAAATTTAGCATAAAACTATGATTTTTGCTTCATTAGTTTATCATAAAACTTCATAAAATAAAAATTCTTATTAATACTCTCTCAAGCATTTTCTTAATGTAAGAGTTTTAATGCCGGATTTTCATCCTTTTTCAATATTCAAATCCACTTTCAATAACAAATTCCAAAGCGACATACGATTTGCAGACGAGCTTCAATCCATTGAAACAAGCGTAAAAAAGATTAGTGAGCGATATGTTTACGTAATAAGTTTTACGCTTAACGTTTTACGTTTTTATCCTTTTTCAATATTCAAATCCACTTTCAACAATGAATTTCAAAGCGACATACGATTTGCAGACGAGCTTCAATCCATTGAAACAAGCGTAAAAAAGATTAGTGAGCGTATGCGAATCATTTAATCTTTTTAGTGCGTGAGATGGTAATTGAACGTCGAAAATCGCAGTCTTGACGTTTTTGGTTCGTTTTTGCGTCAAGGTAAAAATGAACATATAATCATTAATCAACTTGTAACAATTTATACCTAAGCTCCACAGGAGCTTCTCCTTTTAATTTCAAATTTTTAATTTCAAATTTTTAATTTCAAATGTTTTTTCATCAAGGTTCCCCAAAGGGTATATGAATTCATTTGAAAACAATAATAACTCATGAATAAAAAATGAACATAAAGTACTTTCTATCACTTTTTTAAGAGTAAAAAAGTAATCAAAAAACTCTTGGCCGTAAACCTCTCTACTAAAAATGCCCTCATTTCACTAAAGATTTTACAAACCCTACGGGCTAAAACCTTTTTAACGTTACATTCAACCATTTTCTTAACGTGAGAGTTTTAATGCCGGTTTTTCATCCTTTTTCAATATTCAAATCCACTTTCAATAACAAATTCCAAAGCGACATACGATTTGCAGACGAGTTTCAATCCATTGAAACAAGCGTAAAAAAGATTAGTGAGCGATATGTTTACGTAATAAGTTTTACGCTTAACGTTTTACGTTTTTATCCTTTTTCAATATTCAAATCCACTTTCAACAATGAATTTCAAAGCGACATACGATTTGCAGACGAGTTTCAATCCATTGAAACAAGCGTAAAAAAGATTAGTGAGCGTATGCGAATCATTTAATCTTTTTAGTGCGTGAGATGAGAATTGAACGTCGAAAATCGCAGTCTTGTAATGCTTTGCATTCATGAATACCTTAAAAATAATAATAAATCATATGAATAACTTTTGATTACTTTTTGATCAAGCAAAAAGTAATAAATAAAGAACTACTAATTATCCTCTTATTCACGTAATTATGTTCAGAACCTCAACTCGTTGTTAATTTGAGGTATCGAGAAATCTTTTGTCACTTTTTTATTCATAGCATATCTATTTTAATTATAGGTATTCATATGCCCTTCGGGGAATAGTCAAAAAAACTAACGAAAAAAGACTTGGCCGTAAACCTCTCTACTAAAATGTTTTCACTCCACTAAACGTTTTACAAACCCTACGGGCTAAAATCTTTTTAACGCTCCACTAAAATATTTTCTTAACGTGAGAGTTTTAATGCCATTTTCTTCATCCTTTATATTAATTAAACTCGTTTCAGAACCTCATCCTTAATCTGAATACATACTACTTTGTACATAATACAACTCTAAAATCTCATATCTCATATCT